>NZ_JALXWY010000029.1:0-11543 GCF_025144155.1 Corynebacterium sp. p3-SID1194 | reverse complement strand
CACCTGATCGGAGCGAACCGACATGACCACCCCGACCTCAATGACCGAACCTCACATCGACACCTGCCCGGCGGGAGGCGACGGCGATCCGTCCGTCCACGGATACATCAGCGACAAGGCGACGTACCGCAATCGCCTGCGGCGCCTCGAAGGCCAAATCCGCGGCATCGATCGGATGATCGATGAGGACCGCTACTGCATCGACATCTTCACCCAGATCTCCGCAGCCACCAGGGCACTCGAAAACGTCGCCCTCGGACTGCTCGACGATCACCTCAAGCATTGCGTCCTCGACGCCGCCCTCGCCGGTGGACCAGTCAGCGAGCAGAGGCTCGGCGAGGCATCCGAGGCCATCGCCCGTCTCGTTCGCTCCTGACGCCCGCACACCAAATCGATCACGACCTGCAGCCCAGGAGTTTCCCTATGACCACACAACACGTCCTCATCCTCGGTTCAGGAGCAGCCGGAGCCGCAGCCGCCCGCACTCTCGCCACACGTGACGACGTCCGGGTGACGATGGTGACCCGCACCGGGGAGACGCCTTACACGCGAATGCTCATCAAAGGAATCGCGTTCGGCCCGACCCCGCCGGAGATGATCAAGCTCCCGCTACCTCAGATTGAGGTCATCGCCGACACCGTGCTCGATGTCGATACTACGGCGAAGCGGGTCCAACTGACCTCCGGCGCGCAGGTCTCCTACGACGCGCTCATTGTCGCGACAGGGAGCGTGCCCCGCTCTCTGCCCGCGGGTGTACTCGAAGGCGACGACGTCGGACAAGGCCGGGTCACTGCTCTGCACTCCTTGGAAGATGCCATGGGTATCCGCGATCTGCTGACCAGCCTGGCACGGCCGGCGCGAGTGACGATCTATGGCGGCGGAATCATCGCAGCCGAGACCGCTTCGTCGCTGCAAGCCGACGGACACATGGTCATGCTGGTCTCTCGCAGTTCTGTTCCCGGCATCGGAGCGTTTGGGGCGCCGGTGGCTGAGCGCCTCGCCGCTGACCATGCCGCCAAGGTGCAGACTCGATTCGGTCGCACTCTCCAGCATGTCGACGAAACAGAATCCGGTGTTGCCATCACCCTCGACGACGATCAACGCATCGTGGCCGACTTACTCCTCGTTGCGCTCGGCACGACGCCCGCAGCCCCGTCGCCGTGGACGAACGGCATCGACGTCGATGATCGCCTCCGTGCCGCAGCAGACCACGTCTACGCCGCCGGAGGTGTAGCTACGCATCACGACGAAGCACTGGGCGTCTGGCGCATCGACCATTGGGAAGACGCCGCCGCGCAGGGCACGCACGCCGCACAGGCCGCACTGCACGACCTCGACATCAGCGACGATCCGGGCACCTACCTGCCGCGCAGCCCCTACATGGCGCTGGTCTACGGTCAGATGATCTCCGGAGTCGGGTACACCGCTGGTGCAGACGCCCAGGTGGAAGCCGGCGAGGAGTTCATCGTGCGCCACGAGACCGACGGCACCGTCGTCGGCGTCACCGGCATCGACGCGGTCGGCACCGTCTACCAGTGGGGTCAGCAGCTCCACGGCCTGCAGGCATAGACGATGGCGGGCGACTATACGAGGCAGATCCCGCGGCGGGGTTTCGCGCTCGCGATGGCAGCGACCATTCTCATGATGGCGGCTGCCAGCGCGCCGTCGTTGTTCTACCCCCAGATCGCAGAACAGCTCGGACTCGTCCCCGTCGCCACCACACTCGTATTCGCGGTCTACACCTTCACCCTCCTGGCCGCGCTGCTCTACCTCGGACCGCTCTCCGATCACATCGGCCGACGTCCGGTCGTAACCGCCGGTTCCCTGGCGCTGGCACTCAGCCTGGCCATGTTCTGGTTCGCCGACAGCCTCGCGACACTCCTGGTCGCCCGCGCTCTGCAAGGACTCGCAGCGGGTCTGCTCATCCCGGCCCTGTCGGCGATGATGATCGACTTCGAGCCGCCGTCGCATCCGAACATCGCAGCCCTGTGGAACACGATCGGGCCGATGATCGGTCTCGGGACCGGGGCACTCGGTGCTGCGCTGCTCCTCGATCTCACCCCCGAACCGACAGCTGCGGTCTTCGGCCCGCTCGTGCTCGCCTTCCTCACCGTGGCAGCGACGGTGTGGAGCACACCGGAACTGGTCCCCAAGACCCGGATACGACGTGGCGACCTCCGCCCGCGGTTTATGGTGCCACTGCACCTGCGCCGCATGTTCACCGCCGGTGTGCCCGCGATTATCGCCGGGTGGGCGACCAACGGACTCTTCCTCGCGCTCGGAGCCGGCCTCGTCGGCAGTGAGCTCGGGGGCTCCACGCACACCCACGCGGGCATCGTCATCTTCGCACTGGCGATCTCCGGAATCACCGCCTCGTCCGTCCTGCAGCGGCGTTCCGCCCGCACCATCAGCCTGTATGCGACCAGCGCCCTGGCATTCGGCACCGCAGCGAGCATCGTCGCCCTCGCACTCGGTTCCTACCCGGCCTACGTCGTGTCGGTCGCGATCGTCGGTTCCGGGTTCGGCACAGCGTTCCTCGGGGTGCTGCGCACACTCATGCCCCACACGGCATCGTCGGAACGCGCCGCCGTGATGGCTGTGATCTACACGGTCGCCTACCTGGCATTCGGCGTGCCCACCATCGTCGCCGGGTTGCTCGTGCCGGTACTCACCCTGTCAGGAACGATGACAGTCCTCGGTGCGATCATCATCGCCCTCAGCCTTGCAGCCACCGTCCTACGCCTGCGCATTCCTTAGCCGGCCGCAGATCCGGCAGAGACTGACGACTTCTCCGAACTCCCCACCGACTCTCGCCGCCGAACCGCACCCGACCAAGAAGAGCAGCCATGACCTATGCGATCGCGCTTCCCTGCGCGGACGTCAAGGACCGCGCCTGCATCGACGAATGTCCTGTCGACTGCATCTACGAGGGCGAACGCTCGCTCTACATCCATCCCGACGAATGCGTTGACTGCGGAGCCTGCGAACCGGTTTGTCCCGTCGAGGCCATCTACTACGAAGACGACCTGCCCGACGAATGGTCTGACTACTACAAGGCCAACGTCGAGTTCTTCGACGAATTTGGTTCTCCCGGTGGAGCCGCGAAGATCGGACCGGCGGGCTTCGACCATCCCCTCATCGCCGCATTGCCCAT
This sequence comes from Corynebacterium sp. p3-SID1194, assembly GCF_025144155.1. Taxonomy (NCBI): domain Bacteria; kingdom Bacillati; phylum Actinomycetota; class Actinomycetes; order Mycobacteriales; family Corynebacteriaceae; genus Corynebacterium; species Corynebacterium sp. p3-SID1194. Next base: position 8,389 of record NZ_JALXWY010000029.1, on the reverse strand, counting down.
CCAACATGAGCAGTCCCTCTGAGAAGGACAATTCGATCGATTCACGCCGGTACAACGCGCAATCCTTGACTAGTACCCCTGGGGGGTATAGGGTAGGTGTCATGATGAAAGGAGCTGACATGCAGAGGAGACTGCGAGCAGGGCTGGCAGCAGGAGTGCTCGGAGTGACACTCGTGCTCGCCGGTTGCAGCAGCGGAGCAGACGAAGACCAGCAGACCGACCCTTCGGCTACTGAGGAGCAGGGCCACGGCGGCGACAATGCAGAAAGCGGAGATGAGGAAATGGATCACTCGATGGAGCACCCGATGGACGGCGGACCGGCACCCGAGGGTATCGCCGAAGCCAGTGACCCCACATACCCGGTCGGCACAGAGGTACAGCTCACGGCCGACCACATGGAAGGCATGGACGGTGCGACAGCGACGATCTCCGGCGCATTCGACACGTACACGTACTCCGTGAACTACACTAACGCAGGTGGCGGCGACCCCGTCACGGACCACAAGTGGGTCGTGCAGGAAGAAATCGAGGATGCCGGCGACGAGCGCCTGACCGATGGCACAGCGGTGACGCTGCTCGCCAAGCACATGGAGGGCATGGAGGGCGCGAGGGCCACCATCGCTTCGTCCACCGATGAGACGGTCTACATGGTCGACTACGAGACGGACGGCATGAAGATGACGAACCACAAGTGGGTCGTCGAGAGCGAGATCCAACCAGCGCCCTGAGCCGACGTTCGCTTGCCCGGCGACCGGGTGAGCGGCATGGCTCGATGACGAAGGAGAAGAACGATGACGGACCCGAACTCACACCAGCACCACGGTCACGGAACCGATGCACCCGCTCACGGCGAGCATCACCACGGGTCTGTGTCCGCACACGCCTCGGCGGAGGCGCACGGCACGCACGAGGGCCAGCACACTGGACACCAGGGCCACGCCATGAACCACGGGCAGCACTCAGACCACACGGGCCTCGATGAGAACGGTGTCCACGGAGATCACAGCGGCCATGGCGGCCACGGAGATCACAGCGGCCATGGCGGCCACGGGGACCACGTTGGCCAGTTCCGCCGGCTGTTTTGGATCAACCTCGTCATCGCCATCCCCGCGGTCACCCTCTCGCCGATGTTCTCCATGCTGCTGGGCTACGAGGTCCCCGGCTGGGCGGGCTGGGTCGCCGCGGTACTGGGCACCGTCATGTACGTCTGGGGCGGCAGGCCCTTCCTCACCGGCGCCGTCAGCGAGTTGAAGTCCCGCAAGCCCGGGATGATGCTGCTCATCGCTCTGGCGATCACGGTGGCCTTCTTCGCCTCCTGGGCCGCGACCCTCGGGCTTGTCCATCACGAGCTGGAGTTCTGGTGGGAGCTGGCGCTGCTGATCGTGATCATGCTGCTGGGCCACTGGATCGAGATGCGCTCCCTGGCCCAGACCACCTCGGCGCTCGACTCGTTGGCTGCACTGCTGCCCGACGAGGCCGAGCGCGTCGAGGGCGAGAACGTCGTTAAGGTGGCCCCAGCCGACCTCGTTGTGGGTGACGTCGTGATCGTGCGCCCCGGCGGCAGCGTTCCGGCCGACGGCACCATCGTCGACGGCCGCGCCGACATGGACGAGTCCATGATCACCGGCGAGTCCCGCCCGGTCTCTCGGGGCGAGGGCGAGACAGCTACCGCCGGCACCGTCGCCACCGACTCCGGCCTGCGGGTGAAAATCACCGCCACCGGCGACGACACCGCCCTGGCCGGGATCAACCGGCTCGTCACCGAGGCCCAGAACTCCTCCTCCCGCGCCCAGCGGATCGCCGACAAGGCCGCGGCCTGGCTGTTCTGGTTCGCTCTCGGCGCGGCGCTGGTCACCGCTGTCGTCTGGACGCTCATCGGCATGCCCGACGAGGCCGTGGTCCGTACCATCACCGTACTCGTCATCGCCTGCCCCCACGCCCTCGGCCTGGCGATCCCGCTCGTGGTCTCCATCGCCACCGAGCGCGCCGCCCGCGGCGGCGTGCTGGTCAAGGACCGCCTCGCCCTGGAGTCGATGCGGCAGGTCGACGCAGTGCTCTTCGACAAGACCGGCACACTGACCAAGGGCGAGCCCACCGTCACCGGCGTCGAACCGACCGGCGACCTCGACGCCGACCAGGTCCTCGCCCTCGCGGCCTCGGCCGAGGCCGACAGCGAGCACCCGCTCGCCAAGGCCATCGTCGCCGCCGCCAAGGACAAGGGCCTCGCCCTTCAGCAGGCCAGCGGCTTCTCATCCTCGCCCGCCGTCGGAGTCACCGCGACTGTCGCCGGCCAGGAGGTCCGCGTCGGCGGCCCCCGGCTGCTTGAGGAGACCGGCCAGCACGAGGTCGGCACAGCCGAGGAATGGCGTTCTGAGGGCGCGATCATCCTGCACGTCCTCCGCGACGGCCAGGTGGTCGGCGGCCTCAAGCTCGCCGACGAGATCCGCCCCGAATCCCGCAACGCCGTCGACGCCCTCCACGCCCTGAGCGTCGAGGTCGTCATGATCACCGGCGACGCCGAGGCCGTGGCGAACGAGGTCGGACGGGAGCTCGGCATCGACCGCGTCTTCGCCGGCGTCCGCCCCGAGGACAAGTCCGCCAAGGTCGCCCAACTGCAGCACGAGGGCAAGAAGGTCGCCATGGTCGGCGACGGCGTCAACGACGCCCCGGCACTGGCCCAGGCCGACGTCGGCATCGCGATCGGCGCCGGCACCGATGTCGCCATCGCCTCGGCCGGGGTGATCCTGGCCAGCTCCGACCCCCGGTCGGTGCTCTCCATCATCCAGCTCTCACGACGCGCATACGGTAAGATGAAGCAGAACCTGTGGTGGGCCGCCGGATACAACCTCATCTCCGTGCCGCTTGCGGCCGGCATCCTGGCACCGGTGGGATTCGTCCTGCCAATGTCGATCGGCGCGATCCTGATGTCGGCCTCCACCGTGGTCGTCGCGCTCAACGCCCAACTCCTGCGGCGCATCGACCTCACACCCGAAGCCAGCACGCGTTCCGTCCTGGAACGCCAGAAGTAAGGACATGCCCATGTCTGTCGACACCGATTCTCATCAGCACGGATACATCAACGACAAGGAGCGCTACCTCGGCCGTATGAAGCGCATTGAGGGTCAAGCCCGAGGGATCGCGAAGATGATCGATGAAGAGAAATACTGCATCGACATCCTCACCCAGGTATCCGCCCTGACCCGCGCCCTCCAGGGGGTCGCGACCGGTCTACTCGACGATCATCTCAAGCACTGTGTGCTCGACGCAGCGAAGCTCAGCGACGAGGCGGCCGTCGAGAAGATACAGGAAGCCACCGACGCCATCAACCGACTCGTCCGCTCCTAATCCCGGACCCCGAGGCCGCGTTCCAGGACACGGCGGGAAGCCCTCACGACGCCCTCCACGCCTGATCCTCACCGACACGCCGTCCGCCCGCGATGCGCCCACTTTCGCTCAACGGGCCAGGCGAGCCGGCGCCCACGGCGTGCGCTTGCAGGCCGCGGCCGGGCTGCTGCGCATGAGTGCGGTGTACCAACGCCCCGTGGTCCGCTCGACCGCACCCCTACGATCCTCGTCCTTCGCACGCTCCATTCCGACCCCGAGCTGCAGTGCGACGTCACCGTCGAAACCCTGACCGCGACCGTCGACCCCCTGTCCCTCGAACTGCCGGAGACCTCGCTGGCACCCGCTTGGACCAGCGTCGAACCCCCACAACACGGGTGGAGATACATTGCGGACGTGTCCAGTCTGACGCTGATGCGTAGCGTCCGTGCCGGCATCGAGGCCGTGGCCCAAGCACTTCCCGACAAACCCGGCGACGATGTCGCCCGCAAGATCCGGGGCATGGTCTGGGGCACCCCGGACACAGCCCTCGCGTCGCTGCCACAAGGCGTCGCGTTCGCCGCCTACGTCTTCGGGTTCCTCAGCTCCGAAGGAGAGGCCGCGATCTCCACCGCCGGCCGCTGGACGCGGTTGACCCTTCCGACTGGACACGTACTCCTGCGCGGACCCGTCGTCTCTGGCCTCACCTCAATCCGCCGCACCCGGCCACGCGTCTCCGAGTCCTTCAAACCAATCGGATAATACTTGATACCCCATAGGGGTAAAGGGTAGGATTGGTGACTATGAGAGAGGCTGAACACGCGCACGCCACGTATGACACACCGCACCTGGATGCGGCCGGGATCGTGAGTCGGCAGCAACGCGAGTCCGGCGACTTCTACCTATTGACCGGTGTACATGCCGGGCATCAGCAGCAGGAACGCATCCCTGCGGGTTCAACCTCGAACTCGCGACCAAACTGACTAAGGAGGCATTATGCCCCGTTTTTCCCGATTGACCCCTGAGACCGCAGTGGGGAGCTCACGAGACTTGCTCGGCGATCTCGTCGAGCGGCACGGCGAGGTCGGAGACATGGTCTCGACGATGGCGCATTCCCCGGCGGTGCTCGGCGGTTATCTCCAGCTGAGCAAAGCCATGCGTCGCGCCAAGCTCGACCGCAAGGTCAGCGAGCTCGTTTCGATCGCCGTGCAGTCGCAGCAAGGATGCGGAATGTGCCTGGCCTCGCACATCAGCGCGGCACGATCACTCGGGGTCAGCGATAACGAGATCGCACTCGCCCAGCAGGGTACGGCGATGACCGGCCCGGTCGCGGCGATGATCGCGCTCGGCCTCCAGGTCTACCGTGAGCCTGCGTCGATCACCGACGAGCAGATCGACGAGCTTCGGGGGTTCGGGTACAGCGACCGTGAGATCTCTGATGTCGTCGGGGTCGTGTCGCTGAACATTCTCACCGGCGCCTTCAACCTGGTTGCCGGCCTCACGCCGGGCGACTGATCTTGCCGGCGACTTGGCGCCTTGGCCGAGAGGATAGGCAGCGGTCTGCAAAACCTTGTACACGGGTTCGAGTCCCGTAGGCACCTCCACTTTCCGCCGAATCCAATAAGGCACGCGTCGCAGGAAGCGGGCAGTCCACCCTCGGGCGCGCCGGAACCTCTGAGCTTCATTTCGCATCGAGCGACAGATCACACTCGACAATATCGTCATAGAGCGATATAATCGCTATATGACTATGAATCAACAAGAGGGGGCAACCCTCGACGAGGTGGCGACAGCAGCGTACGCCCACCTGTTCCAGGCATTTGCAGAACCGACGAGGTTGGCGATCGTGCAGCACCTCGCCTCGGGCGAGCACCGGGTCCGCGATCTGGTCGAGCACATGGGCCTGGCCCAGTCCACGGTAAGCAAACATGTCGGCTTTCTCGTTGAGTGCGGCCTGGCGACGATGCGCCCGGAAGGGCGCTCCACCTGGTACTCGCTGACACAGCCCGAACTCCTGCGTACCCTCGTCGCCGCTGCCGAATGCCTCCTCGATGCCACCGGCACGCAGGCCCTGCTCTGCACGCACCTGCGACTCCCACATACCCACCACGCGACAGATACGGAGAAGAAGTAGACATGGGCGCAGGACACAATCACGGCCCCGCAGCCAGCGAGACCGGGCACCCTGGAGATTTCCGCAAGAAACTCTGGATCGCATTCTCGATCACCGCGACGATCGTCGTCGCCCAGGCCATCGGCTCGGTCATCACCGGCAGCCTCGCACTGCTAACCGACACCGCCCATGCCATCACCGATGCCGTCGGCCTACTGGTCGCACTGATCGCCGGGACGCTGATGCTCAAGCCCGCCAACTCCAAGCGCACCTGGGGGTTCCGACGTATCGAGGTGATCGCAGCCCTCGGACAGTCGGCACTGCTGCTGGTGGTGGGCACGTACGCCGCCATCGAAGGAATCCGGCGACTGTTCGAGCCGCCGGAGGTGCCCGCAAGCGAACTGCTGATCTTCGGCATCATCGGCCTGGTCGCGAACATCATCGCCATCACCATCCTCGCCTCCAGCCGCGGTTCGAACTTCAACATGCGTGCCGCGTTCCTCGAAGTCCTCAACGACGCCCTCGGCTCACTCGGAGTGATCATCGCGGCGATCGTGATCTCCACGACCGGGTTCATGCAGGCCGACGCCATCGCCGGACTGTTCATCGCCACCCTGATCGTGCCTCGCGCGTTCAAGCTGATGCGCGAGACCACCGGCGTCCTCATGGAGTTCACTCCTAAGGGCCTCGACCTCGACAAAGTCCGCTCACACATCCTCGAACTCGACCACGTCCAGGATGTTCATGATCTGCACGCCTCCACTGTGGCGACCGGCCTACCGACCCTGACCGCCCACGTCGTCGTCGACGACGAATGCTTCACCGACGGTCATGCCGCCCAGATGCTCCAAGAGATCAAAGACTGCGTCGCAGGACACTTCGAGGTCTCCGTCCATCACGCAACCTTCCAGATCGAGACCGAGCACATTGCCGAACATGAACCGGAAGTCAGCAAGCACGACTGAACGCAGCGCCCCCTCCCGGGCTCGTACCGGGCGGGGCGCTTCCGCATCACACAGGTAGGCACTACCCCTATGGGGTACTATGGCCAATTGGCACCACGGGCAGGCACGAGAAGGAATCCCATGAAAAACCTCAGGTCATTGCCGAAGTACGGCGGGAAGAAAACCGCTGCAACCACCGTCGTGATCGGCGCTTTCCTGCTCACCGGATGCGCGGCCGCCAACGACTCACCCTCAGCCACCTCGGCCAGCGGAGCCGAGATTCTTGTCGAGAATGGTCTCGAAGGCCTCGACGTGCGGGAGCTGGTCGAAACGCTCGATGCGATCCCGCTGGACGATCGCACGGAGACCTTGACCACGTCGATCACTGCGGAGATGGTCACGCTCACTGATCAGCACGAGCACGCGACAGAGGTGCGGTTGCCCAGTGACGAGATCTACGTATCCGTTGCCCCGTATCGGTCGCAGACCCATGATTGCTACTACCACAGCCCGACCGGATGCCTGGGCGAGCTGCGCAACGCAGACGTGGCCGTAACGGTGACGGATGCGACGACCGGCGAGACGATCGTCGACGAGGAGTTGAGAACCCTCGACAACGGCTTCGTCGGGATCTGGCTGCCCCGAGGCATCGAGACATCGATCTCGATCACCCACGACGGCCAGACCGTCACCTCCGAACTTTCGACCGTCGGCGACGATGCGCAAACCTGCCTGACCACGATGCGACTGGTCTAAAACTAGCACCACGGGAATACCCCCACCGGGTAGGGTGTTGTGATGTGCGCGCGGTCTATCGCACGCGACGTGTAATAGGAAGGAAAGCAGTCCCATGAGCGAAGTCACCACCGTCGACACCCAGGCCTTCGAAGAGGTTGTGCTCCAGAGCGAGGTCCCCGTTCTCGTGGACTTCTGGGCAGCCTGGTGCGGCCCGTGCCGTGCGATCGCGCCGGTCCTGGACCAGATTGCAGCTGAGCAGGATGGAAAGCTCCTCATCGCCAAGCTCAATGTCGACGAGAACCCCGACATCGCCTCACGCTACAACATCAGTTCGATCCCTGTGATGAAGGTCTTCGACAAGGGTGAAATCGTGCGCGAGATCATTGGGGCGATGCCGAAGCCGCAGATCGAGCAACGCCTCGAAGGCATTATCTGAGGCTCGGCCGTCGAACCGTTCCCGAACTCCGCCGACCGTTGCGCGGCAGTTGATGGTCGCCCGACTCAGCGTGATTGCATACGTAATGCAAGACTGCGCAGTGCAACGAGCGCTTGAAGTGGCAGGACCCCGTTACCGAAGGCGGTCTTCTGCTGATTTGCAGTCAGTCCGCCCATCGTGTCGGTAATCCATCTGACTGGCAGATCCATAAGCCATTCCACGAACTCCGGCGACGGGCGTGGCCCTCTGTCCTCGTTCATATACACCAAATACACGGTTTGCAAGAAGTTAAGCAGTGTCACCAGAAAAGGGATTCTTCCATGGCACTGCCACCAGAAAAAATTGCTCAGCTTCAAGCAGCCCAAAAGACTGCCCAAGACCGAGAAGTTAATCAAGCAAAAGAACTTATAAACGCCCAAGACATTGGCTACACATCCAAACTCTTCGTCCAAGCATTATTTCCATACCGCAAGACCGACGAAGAAAAACGAGTCATAGAGACAGCACAAGGCCGAATCGTTGTCTACGCCGATGGAGGATTGCCCTACGGCAAATATCCCCGACTAATCATGGCCTACATCGTCACCCGTGCCGTGGAAAACGCAGGAAAGCTCAAAGCAGGCAAAATAGACCTCGAGCAAGCAGTCCGCATCCCTCTCGGACACTCCATGAACCACTTCCTCCAAGCCATCGGAGTAACTGGACGCGGCACAGGTGGCGCAACAGGGAACTTGGCCAATATCCGCGAGCAATTATTGCGCCTGGCTGATGCTCGCGTGACCGTCAAAGAGGACGATGGCGTACGCGCACGTGGTAAACACACTCAAATTATGGATG
>NZ_JALXWY010000028.1:0-14054 GCF_025144155.1 Corynebacterium sp. p3-SID1194 | reverse complement strand
ATGCTCATTGCGACGGGGGCGTCGAAAGCCTTAGCGTTTAGCCCTGACGAGCCTTGAAACGCGGATCCTTCTTGTTGATCACGTAGACCTTACCGCGGCGGCGGACAACCTGAGCGCCCGGCTTGTTCTTCAGCGACCGAAGGGACTTACGGACCTTCATCGGGCGCTCCTTTCTACTCGTTAATGTTCCGAGTGGCCACCGCGACTCCACCTCAATACGAGCAGGTGGCGGCGGACAATCGTTTCTTTCCTCGGCGCACCGTGAAGCGGCGCTGCCGTGCAACGGGAGTCAATGCTACCTGACCGGCCCCGCAGCACCAAAACGGCCCAAACTCACGGTCATCTTTCCGCGCTACGATAGCGGACATGTCTCACGAGTCCGACTCCGCCCCCGACAGCTTGCCTGAGAACCCGTCCCACGACGCGATCGGTGCGACGCAGCAAGAGATCATCGCTGCGCTCGGCGTGAAGCCGTTCATCGCGCCCGCCGGCGAGATCGCCCGGCGCGTCGACTTCCTCGTCGACTACTTGGAGAAGACAGGCGCGAAGGGGTTCGTCCTCGGTATTTCTGGCGGCCAGGACTCGACGCTGGCGGGCAAGCTCGCGCAGCTCGCGGTGGAGAAGACCCGCGAGCAGGGCCGCGAGGCCACGTTCGTCGCGGTCCGTCTCCCCCACGGCGTCCAGGCGGACGAGGACGACGCGCAGCTCGCGCTCGACTTCATCCAGCCGGACCAGCGCGTCACCGTCAATATCGAGCCCGCAACGACGGCGCTCGCGAGCGAGGTCGCGAACAGCCTCAACCAAGAGAAGCTCGGCGACTTCAACAAGGGCAATGTCAAAGCACGCATGCGCATGATCGCCCAGTACGCGATCGCGGGCGAACTCGGTTTGCTAGTCATCGGCACCGACCACGCGGCGGAGAACGTCACGGGCTTCTTCACCAAATTCGGCGATGGCGCAGCCGACCTCGTCCCGCTCGCTGGCCTGAACAAACGCCAGGGCGCGCAGCTTCTCGCGCACCTCGAGGCCGATAAGCGCCTCTACGAGAAAGTGCCCACCGCCGACCTCGAAGAGGACCGCCCGGCGCTGCCCGACGAGGAGGCGCTCGGCATCACCTACGCCGAGATCGACGACTACTTGGAGGGCACGCTTATCGACGCCTCCTCTGCCTCCCGCCTCGAGCACCTCTGGACGGTCGGCCAGCACAAGCGCCATCTACCGCCTGGCCCGGCCGAGACCTGGTGGCTCTAGCCACCCTCATGAATAAGGGTGGAGAACCCTTGGACCCGTGGCGCGGCAGTCTTAGCCCATTATGCGACCACACCGTCATGACGTGAAGTAGGCGGTCGTCCCATCAGCTCGTCCGCCCCATCAACTCATCCATCCATGACTCATCCTGCTCCTCGTCACGGAACTCTTCGACAGTCGTTTGAACCCCTTCAATAGGCTCCCAGTCGGGCTCAAAAGGTTTTCCACGACCGGAGACAACGCCGAGCTCCTGCAAGCGGCCCATTCCCGTTTTCTGCGTCACCACAGACCCCCACAAGATGTAATACATGTACTACAAATGAACGCTACCTGCGCCATTAAGTACCGTCAATGCCCTGGGCCGACGACGCGCAGCGTCTCCTCCGCTGCACGGACCAGCGCAGATCCGTAGCTGGGGCCGTGGGTGTAGGCGTGGACGGCGAGCGGGTGGAGCTGGTGGATCGGGATGCGCCGCTCCCAGTCGCCGCCGGAAGCATCGCCGAGGGAGGAACCGGCGGCGAGGTAGCCGTCGATAAGCGAGCTCAGGTGCGGTGCGCCGAAGAGCTCGAGCATCGCGATGTCCGTCAGCGGGTGACCGCCGTGCGCGGCCGGGTCGATGAACCGTGGGCCGGAGGTGGAAAACAACAGGTTGCCTGTCCAGAGATCGCCGTGAATGCGTGCGAGCGGGGCGTCCTCGTCCTCTGCGAGTAGCGCATCGCACGCGCGCTGGACTGTGTCTAAACCTGCCTCGTCCAGGTTGCCCCGCCTGTGGGCTTTCTCCGCGAACGGTAGGACGCGTTGCGCGGTGTAGAACTCCGCCCAGCGTTTCGTCGGCGTGCATTCCTGTTGCGCGCGGCCGATGAAATTGGGGCCGTCCCAGCCATCGGCAGGCGCCCCGAACGCATCCGCCCCCATCGCGTGAATGGCTGCGAGCTCGCGGCCGGCCTCCTTGGCGGCGTCGGCACTCGGGCGGGCGCTGTCGACGCGCTCGATGGTCACCGTGTTGGCATCTTCGTCGAGGTCTACAACCTCCACTACCGCATCAGATCCCTCCCGCAGCCAACGTAGGTACGCCGCTTCCGCTGCTGCCGCGCCCGGCGCGCTGCCCTGCTTGACGAAGACGTCTGCCTTAGACATCGACACCTTCCAATTCGAGTAGGAAACGCTTCGTCTCGGAGCCGTCGCGGTAGCCGCCTAAGCCCCCGTCCGCGCGCAGGACCCGGTGGCACGGGACCAGCAGCGGCAACGGGTTATTCGCACACGCCCCGCCGACCGCGCGCACGGCCTTCGGATTGCCGACCTTGCCGGCGAGCTCCCGGTACGTCGTGGTCTCCCCGTACGGCACGCGGGCGAGCTCGCGCAGGACACGTCCGCGAAAGTCGGTCGCGAAACGGTAATCCAGCGGCACCGTGAACTCGCGGCGGCGTCCCGCGAAATACTCCTTCAACTGGTGTGCGGCGAGCGGGACCACAGCGTGCGCCCCGATTCGGTCGCGTTCGGCCTCGATCCCGTCGGACTCGAACAGCACCTTCGCAACCCCCGCCTGCGACACCACCAACCCGATCTGGCCGATCGGGGACTCGATCTGGTGGAACTGCAGCTCGTCCATGGCCCCCACGGTACTTAGCTTCCCGCTTACGCGCTGCTCATGCACGCTTCCTAATATGCACTCTTCCCAGCCATGTGTCGTATATCACTGTTACGGTGGCGGTTATGAGCACCCCCAAACGATTCTCCGCATTGACCGTCACCGCCATCACGGTCTTGTCAGTGTCGGCTTGCAGCATCGAACTTAGTGCGGGCTCTACATCCGAGGAGGAGACCGCCACAGAAGCACCGACCGACATCGAAACGACCTCCGAGACCAGCTCCGCCGAGGAGACAACTTCGTCAAGCTCGTCGTCGTCTTCGTCCTCGTCTTCTTCGTCTTCGTCCACCACTTCGTCCAGTAGCGGGGACGACGAGACTGAGGACTTCAACGAATACGACGGTGTCAGCACCCTCGATTTCTTCGCTGCTCTTGGCGAAGTCGAGGGAATGCACGCTACCGACAGGGAGAGCGACCCGGAGAAGCTCCGTACCTCCGCCAAGCTCTTCAACGAGGACGAGTCCTTGCGGGCGGACGTCTTCATCTTCATTCCGACTCCGGACGGCGAACCCGCCCCAGTGAAGTCCCACTCGGACGAAGGACTCGAAAACGCCTACGAATCTGCCCGTGACGTCTTCGAGGAAGAGGGCCACGACGTCGAAGAGACGGAGATCACGACGAAGAATCTGGAGTGGAAGTGCGTGGAAGCGCAGCAGTCCCAGGGCGACGGCGACATCGACCATGCTATTTGCGACGCGGCTTTCGCCGGCCGCGTCATCGACGTCCAGCGCATCATCCTGCACGATGACCGCGACCAGAAGGATAAGCAGTTGGACACGTTGCTCGAGAAAGTCGACGCTGCCCTAGATACTCTGAAATAGCCACCCACGCTCGCCGACCCCATCCCACAACCAAGAATCGAGCAGTCCATTGAATGTGCGCACAACCCTGACCGGCATTTCGCTCAGTCTCGCCGCGACTGCGCTCGTCGCGTGCGGAACATCTGAACCATCGACCATCGAGGGCACCAACCCGCCTATCGACGCCGCTGTCTGCAACGGCGACACCTCATGCGAGTCCGACATGCGCGAACTGAGCCACAAGCTCGAGCCTTCCGACGACGCGAATGATGACGGAATCATCGACCAGGAAGAGCTGGACGCGGCGCGGAAGAGGCTGGACGAGGAAGAAGCAGCTGCGTCGGCAAGGGAGGCCGCTTCCGCTTCTTCAGCTGCCGCAGCTTCGTCGAGCCGCGCCGAGGCAGAGGCCTCTCAGTCCTCCGAAGCAGAAGCTGAGCGCTCCGAGTCTGAGCGCTCGGAAGCCGAGAGCAAGGAAGACACCGAGAGCGAACCTGCTCGCGAACAAGAAGACCAGGAACCCGCCCCGGAGCCACAGGAAGACCAGTCAGAGCAGGCCCCGCAGGAGTCGCCGAAAAACCAAGGTCCGCCGCCACTCGAGTGGGCAACCTTAGGTCCGTACGCCAGCCTGTCCGCCTGCGAGGACACCCGCGCCAAGTGGCCGGTCAACTCCCACCCCTGTTACACCGGCCCCGACGGAAAAGCCTACTTCGAAGGCCAGCGCCAAGCTCTTCAGTAAAGCTTGTAGAGGGAAGAGGCAGGGCCCACCGCCCGCAGGTATCCACAACAGTGCGCCGGTATAGAAAGGCCCCTCACGACAGGAGTGCCGTGATGCCGTCGGAGAGAATCTCGCGTGGGCTGATGTGGTGCGTCGCGTGGAGCCGCGCATAGGTAGGAGCTTGGTCAGGGTCAATGGCGACACGCTTCTCGTCAGATGCCACGGGGGAGGTCAGGGAGGCGCCGATCACCAGGTTGGATAATCGGTAGGCAGTTCCCAGCGGATCCGGGGTACCCGCTTGTTCGAGCAGGACGCACATCCGCTCGGAAAGGGCCAGGTACGCCGGGCCCCTGGGAGCGCGCATACCGATGACCTGACCGGCCCACCGGTGGGTCGTGAGGTGCGCGAAGAAGGCGTCCATCAGGGCAGGCAGGTCGGCGTTGCGGATCGACTCAGACATCACGGGATCGTCTGCAAGCGCTGTGTCGAGGGCGAGGTCGAACAGATCGTCAACGGAATCGACGCGGGAGTACAGGCTGGCTGGAGCGACACCCACCTGTTGCGCCACAGATCGCAGGGTGAGGGCCCTCAACCCGCCTTCGTCCAGCAGCCTTACCGATGCCCTCGCAACCTCGACGATGTCCACTGCGCGGAGGCGTTGCACAGGTTTGCGGTGTTCCCAGTAGCTCACCCCACCAACCTAACCAAACACGCTTCAGTTAGCTATCCAATCTATGTTAGGTTTACCGCATGCTGGATGCCACCACCCTCCCGATCACCTTTGAGAACACTCGCCTACGCCCCCTCTCTGAGCTGGACGCAGACGCGTATGCAACCGGCACTAAGGATGAAGCGGTGCGGCGCTTCGGCCACCTGCCCGAGTCCGACTACACCCCCGAGTCCGTGCGACGGATGATCCGCGAAGAGGTCGCGGCGGGTATGTCGTCAGGCACGCTGGCAGTCCTCGCACTTGCCGACGCCGAGACGGACCGGTTCGTGGGCTCCTTGGTGCTCTTCGACGTCAGCTCCAAGGCTGCCGAGGTCGGGTTCTGGATTCATCCGGATGCGCGGGGAGCAGGGCACGCTCGTCGGGGCCTGGAGTTGGCATCGCGCTTCGCGCGCAACAGTGGACTGCGAACCTTGACGGCACGCACACTCCCGGAGAACAAGGCCTCCCAGCGATGCTTGACGGCCACAGGGTTCCATGAGGTCGAGCGATCCGTCGGGACCACACCCGCAGGACAGCACGAGGAGTTGATCCACTACCGGCGCGATCTCCAGCCCACCGCCCAATGGCCGTTGGCGACAGAGCGGCTTCTGCTCCGTCCACATAACGCCGACGATGCCGAATGGCTTCACGAGCTGTACTCGCGACCCGATGTTGCCCGCTACCTGCTGGACGAGCCATGGACCGCGGAAGTCACCCGCGAAAAGCTCGCCGAGCGGCTAGCGAAGACTGACATCGATGGCGAGACTGGCGCGCTTGCGCTGGTCATCGAGCATGACGGCGTCCCGATCGGAGACATCGCGTTGTGGCTCACCGATCACGAGCACCGTCAATGCGAGATCGGGTGGGTTCTCGACCCGGCGCACGGTGGGCAAGGTTTCGCCAGCGAAGCCGTCCGAGCAGTACTCGCCCTCGGGTTTGACCACTACCGGCTCCACCGCATCACCGCGCAGATGGATGCCCGAAACAGCGCCTCGGCAGCACTGGCTCGTCGTGTCGGGCTCCGGCTCGAAGCACATCACGTCCAGGACTGGTTCAGCAAGGGCGAATGGACCGACACCCTCATCTTCGCGCGACTTGCCTCCGAGCACATGTGCCAATGATCGGGAGTCTGACTTTCATGCTCCCTGTACGCGACTCCCAAATCTACCGCGCTCTGACGACGTAGGTGAGTCACGGTGGATCATCAACATGTACCCCCTGCCATGACTGGCCTACTGCTGGGCACCGGGACGCTCCGACACCGCCGAAGGCGAGTCACCGCAGAAACAAAACTGCCCCGCCATCAGGCGGGGCAAGTTTCGATTTTCTCATCTTACGTGGAGCTAACGGGATTCGAACCCGTGACCCCCACACTGCCAGTGTGGTGCGCTACCAACTGCGCCATAGCCCCGTTGCTTCAGCGGGGACTCCCGCGAAGCGACTTCGATAAATATACACCGGGCTACGAGCGAGACCAAAATCGCTCGCAGCCAGCGGTTTTAGTTAGCGAGGAGGTCGTCGATCCAATTTTCGAGCGGGTTGGATTCGACGTCCTTGCCGTCGACAAGCACGCGCGGAGAAGAAAGGTCGCCGGTCTTGTCCACGAGGTCCTTCTGGTTGGCCTCGCCGAGCTCCTTAGCCTGATCCATGTACTCACTGTTACGAATCGCCTCGACCGCACCCTTGGAGGCGCCGACGCTCTTCGCTATGTCAGCAAGCTGATCCGGGGTGACACCAGCCAGGTTCTCCTGCTCCTCGAGCAGCGCCTTGCGCATGTTCCAGTACGGCTCGACCTCGCCCTTATCCGCGAGAGCCAGGGCCGCTGCAAGGGTGTTAGTGGAGTGAGCAGGCTTGTATTTCTCAGCGGTGCCGTCGAGGAAGACCATCGGGTGAATGTGAACCTTCAGCTCGCCGGCCTTGATCTTTTCCAGCATCTGCTCGTCGGTCTTCTTCGCCAGTTCGCTGCAGTAGTAGCAGCCAAAGTCCTCATAGAGGGAGGCTTCCTTCGCGCCGTCGCTGTTCTCGCCGGACAGCGTAACGGTGTTGTCCGTGAGCTCCATGGTCACACCGTCGACGGGCTCGACATTCTCGGCGATGCGGTCAGCGATCGCACCGCGGCCGTTGTACACGATCAGGCCGATCACCAGGGCGCCGACGAGCAGCAGCGCGAGAATCGCCCAAAGGAAGCCCTTGCCGCCGGAGGAATTCGGGTTGACCACCTTGGTGGATCCCTTAGCGGATTTCTTGGTGGTCGGCTTAGAAGAGGAAGTCACAGTGCATCACCTTATGTATTCGAGGTCGAGCTGTTTCACCGGAAAAGCTTACGGGTACAGCGCGAATTTCTTAAACGGGCGGTAGATCATGAACAGCGTCACGGCGATCAGGCCAATATCGCGGGCGATGGCCCACAACAGGTCGCCGCCGGTGTTGTTCGGGTCTGGCGCGAAGCAGCCGCAGTCGATCTGCAGGCCGCGGGCATACGCGGACGTGAGGCCGATGACAAAGAGAACGAGCACACCGAACGACACCCAACCAGCGGGACGAATTTTAATGCCCAACAGCAGGATCAAACCGCCGGCGAGCTCGAGCGGGCCGATGAGGTGAGCCAGCAGGCTGGACCAGTACGGAGTGAAAATCTCGTACGCTTCAATGCTTTGCGTCACGGCGAAGTGCTTGCCCAGCTTCGTGGTGCCAGAGAAAATCCACATCGCGGCAAGCCCGAAGCGCGCGAGCGCGGAGAGCACGTCAAGCACGCGTTCGCTTGACGACGTCTCCCCTGCCCCCGGCTCCCCGTCTTCCCGAGTGTCAGCCTCTGTCACCTGCACATCATGTTTAATTGCCACCTCAACGACCTTAGTCGATGGGCGAAGCGCCGAGAAGCTTCTCGCTGTGAGGTTCCCGTCACCTCCCTGTGCCGGGGACTACTCCCCGAGCACGGCGCTGACGACGTCTTGGGCTTCCTGCTGCACCTGTTTCAGGTGCTCTTCGCCGTTGAATGATTCAGCGTAGATCTTGTATTTATCCTCCGTACCGGACGGGCGCGCAGCGAACCATGCGTTGTCGGTGGTGACCTTCAGGCCGCCGATCGCGGCGCCGTTGCCGGGTGCTTCGGTGAGCTTGGCGGTGATCTCGTCGCCGGCGAGCGTGGTCGCCGTGACCTGCTCCGGGGAGAGCTTCTTCAAGATGGCCTTCTGCTCACGGTTCGCCTCCGCGTCGGTGCGGGCGTAGACCGGCGCGCCGAACTTCTCTTCCAGTTCGGCATAGCGCTGCGACGGCGTATTCCCCGTCACCGCGGTGATCTCAGCGGCGAGCAGATCCATGATCAGGCCGTCCTTGTCGGTCGACCAGACGGTGCCGTCTTTGCGCAGGAAGGATGCACCGGCGGATTCTTCGCCGCCGAAGCCGACCGAGCCGTCGATAAGCCCGGGCACGAACCACTTGAAGCCGACAGGCACCTCGACGAGCTTCTTGTCCAGCGATGCCACCACGCGGTCGATCATCGAGGACGACACGAGGGTCTTGCCCACGGCGGTGTCGGCGCCCCAGCCATCGCGGTGGCTGAACAGGTACTCGATGGCCACGGCGAGGTAGTGGTTCGGGTTCATCAGGCCTGCATCTGGGGTGACAATGCCGTGGCGGTCCGCGTCCGCGTCATTGCCCGTCGCGATGTCGTATTTCTCGCGGTTCGCGACCAAGCTCGCCATGGAATTCGGCGAGGAGCAGTCCATGCGGATCTTGCCGTCGGTGTCCAGTGTCATGAACCGCCACGTCGCATCCACAGCCGGATTGACCACCGTGAGGTCGAGCTTGTGCGCCTCGGCGATCGCTCCCCAGTAGTCGACGCTGGCGCCACCCATCGGGTCCGCGCCGATGCGCACGCCGGCATTCCGGATCGCGTCGATGTCCACGACATTCGGCAAGTCAGCAACGTAGGTGTCCATGAACGGGTGTGTGCCAGCGCGCTCGTCGAGTACGCCGGTCACCGGTGTGCGCTGCACGCCCTCCAACCCATCGGCCAGGTAGTTATTGGCGCGCCCCGCGATCCAGTCCGTGGCATCCGTGTCCGCCGGGCCGCCCGATGGCGGGTTGTATTTGAAGCCGCCGTCGCGCGGCGGGTTATGGGATGGGGTGATCACGATGCCATCGGCGCGCTTCGGGTCGGTGCCGGTCACGCCGCCAGCCAGCTTCGCATTGTGCGCCAGGATCGCATGCGACACGGCGGGGGTGGGAGTGTAGCGCCCCGCGGCGTCGACAAGCACTGCGATGTCGTTCGCGATGAGGACCTCGAGCGCGGAGACCATCGCCGGCTCGGACAGCGCGTGCGTGTCGCGGCCGATGTAGACCGGCCCGCCAATCGAATTCTCGCGGCGGTAATCCACGATCGCCTGCGTCGTCGCCCAAATGTGCTGCTGGTTGAACGCGTTGTCCAAGCTCGACCCGCGGTGCCCCGACGTGCCGAAAGACACCTGCTGATCCGGGTCCGCTGCGTCGATGTCGCGCGTGTAGTAGGCGGTGACCACCTCCGCGATGTCGATCAAATCCTCGGGGCGTGCTGGCTGGCCTGCTCGCTCATGTGCCATGGCGTGAAAGCTCCTTTTTCGGTGTGCGTGCTTGTCAATCGTCGGGGGTCACTATCCATCTTCCCCTGACTTTCACGAGCCCGCCATCTATGTGCCTCCTGTGTGCGGCGCTCCCCCATTCCGCGTGC
This sequence comes from Corynebacterium sp. p3-SID1194, assembly GCF_025144155.1. Classification (NCBI taxonomy): domain Bacteria; kingdom Bacillati; phylum Actinomycetota; class Actinomycetes; order Mycobacteriales; family Corynebacteriaceae; genus Corynebacterium; species Corynebacterium sp. p3-SID1194. Next base: position 4,226 of record NZ_JALXWY010000028.1, on the reverse strand, counting down.
GCACACACCGTGGGCTACCGTGAAAGCGTGGTGAACACGGCATTCAAGGAAGCTCTCGCGATCGGTTTCGGCGCGTCTTTCGGTGCGCTCGCACGCTTCGCATTCACCCCGCTCATCGCGCCGGAGCCGCCGTCCGAGATCGTCATCATCTTCGTCATCAACGCGATCGGCTGCTTTCTCATGGGCTTCTTCGACCCAGGCCCGTTCTGGGGCCGCGGCATGATCGGCGGCTTCACCACGTTTTCCGCCGTGTCATTTTTGGCCATGCAGTCCAGCGCGTTCATCGCGCTCGTCTACATGGTGAGCACCATGCTCGTCGCGCTCGCAGCGTGGGAGCTGGGAGACGCTTTACGACGCCACCGCTCCCCCGAGGTCGCCCCATGACCCAGTTGAATCCCCGCACTCCGCAGTACCAGGGCCCCGAAGGTGTCGTCGGCAGCCACTTGCTGGAAGCGTTGAGCACCGGCGAAGGCCTCAAAACAATCGCTCTGCTTTTCATTCTCGTCGGATTCGGCGCATTTCTCGGCGGCATGGCCCGCTCCGCGCTGAGCATGCTGCTGCCCGGCAGACCCGGCACCTTCGCCGCGAATGTGGTGGGCTCCGCCGTCGTCGGTTTCTCCGCCGCCCTGCCTGTGCTATGGCCCGCGTTCCTCGGCGCCGGATTCGCCGGCGCCGTGTCCACGCTGTCGACAATGGCGAAGGAGCTGGGCGCGCTCGTGCGGCAGAGGCAATGGTGGACGCTCACCCGCTATGTTCTGCTCACCTGCACCGTCGGCATCGTCGCCGCATGGTTCGGGCTCAAATACGGGTTGCGTATCATCTCCGCGCTCTGACCCCCGCGCTTATTCCGCGATCGCGTCGAGCGGCGGGGTTTTCGCCGCACGCTGCGCCGGCCACAGCGCCGCGACGATTCCGACGAGCACCGAACCTGCGAGCATCCCGCCGATCATCGTCCACGGGTAGGCGATATTCTCCAGGCCTTGGTCAGCCAGCACCGTGAGGAAAGCCCACCCGAGCAACAGACCCGCGCCCACGCCCAACAGAGCACCGAACACAGCGATCTGGACCGACTCCAGAATGATCATGGTGCGCACCTGACCGCGCTGCGTGCCCACCGCGCGGAGCATGCCGATCTCCTGCCGGCGCTCAATCACCGACAGGGTCAGCGTGTTGATGATGCCGAGAACCGCGATCACCACCGCCAACGACAGCAGCGCGTAGAGGATATACAGCATCTGGTTGATCATCTGCTGCGCCTCTCCGCCGAGGTCCTCTGGAGAACGGACCTGCACCACGATGTCGTCGTGCACCGCCGCCTCGAGGTTGGCGCGCAATTCATCCTCGCTGACAGAACCGTCGTTATTCACGCCGACCATCAGCACCTTGAAGCTCTCCGGCGGCATGAGCTGCTCCACCGTCTTTTGAGACAGCACCCACGACGAGAAGATATTCGAGTCCTCGAACAAACCCGTCACCGTGGCTTCCGCCTCAGGCGCACTCTCCCAGCCGGGCGCGGCGATAGTCACCGTGTCTCCGAGCGCCACGCCTTTTTCTTGGGCGAGGGAGGCGGGGAGGAGAACGCCGCCGTCGATAAGCGAAGAGCTGCCCTCCGTCATGTTGAGCGTGACGAGCTCGCCTGGGTCTCCCGCAATGACATCCGTGGCTCCTACCGGACCGAACTGGTTGCCGAACTCCCCGTTCACCGTCACGCGCGCCTGCGTGTACGAGACGATCTCTCCGGCTCCGTCCACATTCTCCACGCGCTGTGGCAGGTCGTTCGGGATGGGGAACGCGCCCAGCTGCGGGCCGATGAGCACCATGTCCGCGTCGACGTCGTTCTCCAGCACATCGTCGACGGAACGCTCCATCGTCGCGCCCAGCATGCCGATGACGGTGACCAACGCGATACCGAGCATGAGCGCGAACGCCGTCGCCGACGCGCGGCGCGGATTGCGCTTCGAATTCGTCGCCGCCAGCGAACCGACCGAACCGAACGGCGCACCGATAATTCGACCGAGCACCGGCACCACCGGCAACGACAATGCCGGCCCGGCGAGGAAAAGACCGACGACGATCAGCACCGCTGCAGCGCCAATCAACGCCGCGCGGCGCCCCGTCGAACCGTCGTCCCACATCACGCCCCACGCGAGCAGAGCCCCGCCCGCAGCGAGAAGCAGCGTGCCGAATACCGTCCGAGCGACAAGCGGCTGCGGAGCCGCCGACTCGCTCGACCGCATCGCCTCGACCGGCTCAACGCGGCCGGCGCGACGGGCAGGAGCCCACGCCGACAGCACCGTCACCAGCGCGCCGACGACGATCGGCACCGCCACTGCGCTCACGGACAGACCCGATCCGGCGCCCGGCAGACCCATCCCCTTGGCGTCCATCACCGCGCGGATCACCGCCACCAAACCAGCGCCAGCCACGACACCCAGCGCTGATCCGAGCAGACCGATGAGCAAGGACTCCACAACAACAGAACGAGTGATCTGCCCCTTCGACGCGCCGAGCGCCCGCAGCAGCGCGAATTCCTTCGTCCTCTGCGCCACGATCATCGAGAACGTGTTGGCGATCAAGAACGTGCCCACCAACAGGCCCACGAGACCGAAAGCAGTCAGGAAATAACTGACGAAACTCAGGCCTTGGCGGATCTGCTTGGAGAGGTCGTCGGCAAGCACCGAGCCCTCTTTGACCGTGAGGTCACTGTGTTCCTGCGCGATGCGGTCCTTAAGCTGCGCTGGATCGGTGCCCTCCGCCGCCTTGAGCGTGAGACCCGGAACGTACCGGCCGTTGGTATAAAACTCCACAAACGCGCTCTCCGGCACCTTCACCATCAGCGAAGCTGCCCGGTCGAGCTCATCGGTGTACAGACCCGTCACCGTCATCTCGTGGCGGCCTTCGGCGTCCACGACGATGATCGTGTCGCCCACCGCGATGCCGTAATTCTCCGCGCCTGCCGCATTCAACAGCGCCTCGCCCGGCTTCGTCGGCCCGTTGCCCTCAGTGATGTCGAAAGGCGGGCCCACGACAGCGTCATCCGGGTAGTACAGGCCCACGCGCGCTTCGCCGCCGCCTGTCTGGATCGCGTTCGCCTCAGCGTCGGCGACGACCACCGGCTCGGATCCGTCGATCGCAACCCGCGCGACCTGCGGGTCCGCAGCGAGCGATTCCCGCACCTCCGCGGGAACGACCGACTTGCCTTCCGCCGGCTTCACCGCCACGTCGACATCGTCGTACATGCTCGACACAGCCGAATCGAAAGTGCGCTCAAGCATATTCGTGAACATCAGCGAGCCCGAAATGAACGCCGTGCCCAGCACGACAGCGAGCACCGTGAGCGCGAGTCGCAGCTTGTGGGCGCCGATGTTGCGCACCGACACCTTCGTCATCGCGCCCGCCATCAGCCCTCGATTCCGTTCATCGTGGACAGGATCGATTCCATCGTGGGTGCGCGGAGTTCGTCGACGATATTGCCGTCCGCGAGGAACACGACGCGATCCGCGTACGACGCCGCACGCGCATCGTGGGTGACGATCACGACGGTCTGCTCGTCGCCGTCGACCGCCGCGCGCAGAATCTCCAGGACCTCGCGCGAAGAGTTGGAATCGAGATTGCCCGTCGGCTCGTCCCCGAAGATGATTTCAGGGCGGCTCACCAGGGCACGCGCGCACGCCACGCGCTGCTGCTGTCCGCCGGATAACTCGCTCGGACGGTGGCTGAGACGCTTCGCCAGGCCGAGACGCTCGGTGATCTCGTCGTACCACGCGCCATCGACCTTCCGCCCCGCGATATCAGCCGGCAGCGTGATATTCTCCGCCGCCGTCAGCGTGGGCACCAGGTTGAAGGACTGGAAAATGAAGCCCAAACGGTCGCGGCGCAGAGCAGTCAGCTCCTTCTCGCTCAACGTCGACAGCTCCGTCCCGCCGATCTCCACGGAGCCGGCATCGAAAGAATCCAGGCCCGCCATCGTGTGCATCAGCGTCGACTTGCCGGAACCACTCGGCCCCATGATCGCCGTGAACTCGTTGCGCGCGAACTCTACGCTTACGCCATCCAGCGCGGTGACTTTCGTGTCGCCTGCGCCATACGACTTCACCAAACTCACGGCGCGAGCAGCAGGAGCATTTCGCTTATCGACGACACCCTCCCCCACCGAATGCTTCCCCATCTCCACACTCTCCTTATCCGACGCAGGTCTATTGCAACCCGGATTAGTTTACGGAATG
>NZ_JALXWY010000027.1:0-17330 GCF_025144155.1 Corynebacterium sp. p3-SID1194 | reverse complement strand
GCCGAGTGTTGTGAGAAACGCGTCAAAATCGTTCACGACACAAACGTTAAACCGCGCGCAACCCGAGATCCACCAAACATTGTCTACTTCAGTAGACATCGCCTAAACGAGCAGGTCACAAGAGGTGAAGAACGGGCAAAAACAGGGCGGGAGGCGTCGATAAGCATGCAAAAAGCGGCCCACGCGTAAAGCGCGAGCCGCGGAAACCGCCTCGGGTGAGGACTAATCCCTGAAGTAGGACAGCAGGCGGAGGATCTCGGTGTAGAGCCAGACCAAGGTCACTGCCAGGCCGAGTGCCACGCCCCATGCCAGCTTGGCGGGCGCACCGGAGCGGACGAGCTTGTCGGCGGTGTCGAAATCGGACAGGAAGCTCAGGGCACCGATCACAATGCAGACAAGAGAGAAGCCGATCGCGATCGGGCCACCGTCACGCAGCGGGGACATGCCGGTGAAGATGAACATCAACAGGTTGCCGAACGCCAGCACGACGACGGCGAAGAGGCAGCCAGTGAGGATACGCGTGAACTTCGGGGTGACGCGGATGGCGCCGGTCTTGTAGACGAAGAGCATGCCGCCGAAGATGCCGAAGGTACCCAGGATCGCCTGGAAGATGATGTTCGCGGCGAAACCGTCCTCGGTGAAGCCGGCAACGGCCATGGAAAAGCCGCCGACGAACAAGCCCTCGAACGCGGCGTAAATCAGGGTCACTGCCGCAGAGCCGTACTTCTTGCCGAATGCGTGGACCAAGACAGTGACGAAAGCGCCGATCGCACCGATGAAGGTCAGCGCCATCGTGATGACCGGGTTGACAAAACCCAGGCCGAAGTTGATCACTGCGAACGCGACGATCACGGCGAGGGTGATGCCGGTCTTGCTCACGATGTCGTCGACCGTGATGGGGCGCTCAGCAGGTGCGCCGTAGCCCTGCTGCTGGCCGTAGCCCTGCGGTTGGCCATATCCCTGCGGTTGGCCATATCCCTGCGGTTGGCCGTAGCCCTGCTGCTGGCCGTAGCCGAAGCCCGGTGCCTGGCCGTACGGGGACTGCTGCGGGTAGCCGGCCTGGGGCTGGGCGTACCCGGTGTTATTTTGGGCCTGCGGGAGGCGCGTCAGGACGGGGTTGTTGGATTTCACGCTTCTCGAGTTCCTTTCATCTTTCGCCGTGTGCGCGTGGTCGGTCACGGTGTTGTTCACGATCTCCATGCGCTGGTCGAATCGATCACCGATCATACTGTTCAACGCATCGTCTTGCTGTTTCGTTCCCGCGCGCGTCGAAATAGTATGAGGGCATGGGCATAAGGTGGGGTTTTCTCGGGCGCGCGGCGAAGCCGACGGGCGGGGATTATCTGCTCGCGCACTTAGAAGACATCGCAGGGCAACCGCCAGTTCAGGTCCACGGGGAGTTGACGTTCACGGACGAGATCGCGGTGCTCGTGTACCGGTTTGAGGAGCCGCTGCCGCATTATTTGTTCGTGACGTACGGGTTGTCGGGCACGCGTTCGTCGGCGCCCGTTGCGGGGACGCAAGGCGAGTTGACGCTGCGCACGCCGGCTGTCGCGGAGGAGCCGCCGGCGTGGCCCGTCGATAGGCTGCGGCGGCTTGCGCGTTACCGCCGCGCGTCGGACAACCCGATCGAGCCGGGCCACTACATGGATCTGCGCGCGCCGGTGTGCGAGGGTGCGTCGCTGACGGGCTTCATTTTCGTCGCGGATCCGATCGTTCCGCTGCTCAGCGCGCCGACGGGCCGGGTACGTTTCATCGACGCGGTGCCCGTCACCGCGGACGAGCTCGATGCGGCGCTGCGCTGGGACCCGCTGAAATTCGCAGGTTTGCTCGGCGAGCGGTTACCGCTCGGCATCGGTCCGCACGACCGCGCTTCATCGCTTATCGACGCCTCCTTTGCCCACCCCCTTTCCTCCCTCACTAAGAGGGACGGCTCTTCTATCGCGGCGGTGTCCTCGAGCTATTTCGCCGTCGACGCATCCGGGCGCATCGACCTGACCACCCACGCCGCAGTACATCTGCTCCGCGCAATGAAGTGGCGGCTGGGGTACGAACACCCCTTCGCCGTCGTCGGCGATGACGCGTGGGCACGGTTCGTTCCCGCTCACTCCCCCGCCGTCGCATTCGGCGACGATCCTGACTCCGGCCCCCACCTGACGGTCAGCGTTGACCGGACACTGCGCCACGAATTCCTGGCGGTCCTCGACAACGCCCCCGGCGTGTACCACCTCACGACTGCGCCGCTAACACTTCACGTCATTGACCCGGCGCGCTGAAAGAAATAGTGCCCCCACAGGGACTCGAACCCTGACTGAATCGATTTTAAGTCGACTGCCTCTGCCAATTGGGCTATAGGGGCGTAATGGTCAATGAGTGTACGTCACGGCCCCGCGCGTCCATATAATTGCTCCATCATGACGATTCGTTCTGCTTCCCTGTGGCCGCTCATCCTTTCGTGCGTGCTCGGCGGGCTGGGGCTGTTCCTTGCTCGGCAGGCGGGTGACGGCACGCCGGTTTTCTACGCGCTCACGGTGGTCACGGCCACGGTGTACGCGGCGGCATGGTGGATGTGGGGCGACCGCTCGGCGTTCACAGGCCCCGCGGGCGCGGATATTGCGCGCGGCGCCGGCATCGGCGCAGCCCTGGCCCTGGTGTTCATGGGCGGGGCGCTCGTCGTGCGCCGGATTCCGTTACTCGCCGGGCCTGTCGAGGAGCTGTTGAGTATGCCGCAGGCGGGCGGGTGGGTACCCACGCTCGCGGTGCTCGTGATCAACGGCATCGGCGAGGAGCTCGTCTACCGCGACGCGGTGCCGAAGCAACTTCGTGGACGGTTCTCAGAGCTCGGCGTAGGGATCGTGTCCACGCTGATCTACTGCGCTGTCACCATCGCCATGGGCGTGCCGCTGCTCGTTTTCGCGGCGGGCGTGCTCGGCGCGGTGTGCTTCTACGAGGCTTCGCGGAGCGGACGTCTCTACTCCCCCATCGCGGTGCACCTGACGTGGAGCACGGCAATGCTGCTCGTGATGCCCCTCATCATCACTCGCTGACGGAAAAGACGCGCTTTTTCGCAGGCTTATCGACGCCTGCTCCCCGTACGTCGATCTCCTCCACGTCGAACATCTCGCTCAAGAAGTCCGCGATCCACTGCAAAAGCTCCTCGTCGCGCAAGTTGGGCGCATTGAGCGCTTTTTTGGCTCCGCCTTCGCGCGGGAACGGGACCTGGACGGCCTTGGCGGCGGCGCGGTAATTGGATCCCGGGTAGAGGCGCTTGAGGCGCACCTGCTTGGAATCGGGCATGTCGACCGGGTGGAATTTCAGGCGGGTGCCCTGCATCGTGATGTCGGCGACGCCTGCGCGGCGGGCCTGGTGGCGCAGGCGAGCGACGGCGAAGAGACGCTGGACTTCCTCGGGCATCTCGCCGAAGCGGTCGACGAGCTCGTCGGAGACGTGGGCGAGTTCGGCGTCGTCGCGGGCGGCGGCGAGCTTGCGGTAGCTCTCCAGGCGGAGGCGCTCGGAATTGATGTAGGACTCGGGGATGTGAGCGTCGACAGGCAAGTCGATGCGGATCTCCTTGGGCCCCTGGTCGGTGGCGTCGACGACCTCGCCGGACATGAGCGCCTTGAAGGTCTCCACTGCCTCGCCGACGAGGCGGACGTACATGTCGAAGCCGACACCGGCGATGTGTCCGGACTGTTCGGCACCGAGGACATTGCCGGCGCCGCGCATCTCCAGGTCCTTCTGCGCGACGGCGATGCCCGCGCCGAGGTCGTTGTTCTGGGCGATGGTGGCCAGGCGGTCGTAGGAGGTCTCGGTGAGCACCTTGTCCTTGGGGTAGAGGAAGTAGGCGTAGCCGCGCTCGCGGGAACGTCCCACGCGACCGCGCAGCTGGTGCAGCTGGCTCAAGCCCATATTCTGGGCGTTCTCGACGATCAGGGTGTTCGCGTTGGCGATGTCCAGGCCGGTCTCCACGATGGTGGTGCAGACGAGGACGTCGAAGTCGCGGTTCCAGAAGCCCTGCACCGTCTGCTCGAGGAGCTGCTCCCCCATCTGGCCGTGGGCGACGACGATGCGCGCTTCAGGGACAAGGGTGCGCAGGTGGCGGGCAGTCTTCTCAATGTCGGAGACTTTGTTGTGGATGTAGAAGACTTGACCGTCGCGAAGCAGCTCGCGGCGGATGGAGGCAGCGACCTGCTTGTCTTCCTGCGGGCCCACGTAGGTGAGCACCGGGTGGCGGTCTTCCGGCGGAGTCGTGATCGATGTCATCTCGCGGATGCCGGTCAATGACATCTCGAGGGTGCGCGGGATCGGGGTGGCGGTCATGGTGAGGACGTCGACATGCGATTTGAGCGCCTTGATGTGCTCCTTGTGCTCGACACCGAAGCGCTGCTCCTCGTCCACAACAATGAGGCCCAGGTTCTTCCACTGCACACCTGTCTGGAGAAGACGGTGCGTGCCGACGACAATGTCCACCGATCCGTCGGCGAGACCCTTCATGATCTTCTTCGCGTCGGCTGCTGTGGTGAAGCGCGACAGTTCGCGGATATCCACACCGAAGCCGTCCATGCGCTGCGAGAACGTGGTGTAGTGCTGCTGCGCGAGCAGCGTCGTCGGCACGAGCACCGCGACTTGCTTGCCGTCCTGGACCGCCTTGAACGCGGCGCGGACAGCCACCTCGGTCTTGCCGAAGCCGACGTCGCCGACGATCACGCGGTCCATCGGCGTCGGCTTTTCCATGTCGGACTTCACTGCCTCAATGGCGGCCATCTGGTCTTCCGTCTCGACGAAGGGGAAGTTGTCCTCCATCTCGATCTGCCACGGCGAGTCCGCCGCGAAAGCGTGGCCGGGGGCGGACGCACGCTTGGCGTAGAGCTGCACGAGCTCGCCCGCGATCTCGCGAACTGCCGCGCGCGCCTTCTTCTTGGTGTTCTTCCAGTCGGAACCGCCCATCTTGGACAGGCTCGGCTGCTCACCGCCTGAGTATTTGCTCAGTAGGTCGAGCGATTCCATGGGCACCCACAGCTGGTCGGCGGGCTGGCCGCGCTTGGCGGGCTGATACTCGAGAACGATGTATTCGCGGCGGGAAGAATCCTCGCCGGTGCCGATCGTGCGCTCGGCCATTTTGACGAATCGTCCGATGCCGTGCGTGTCGTGCACCACGTAGTCGCCAGGCTTGAGCGCCAGCGGGTCGACGCGATTGCGGCGGCGCGGCGCACGGCGCTTGGCTCCTGCGATATCGCCTACGCGGTTGCCGGTCACGTCGGTCTCGGTGAACACGACCAAGCCCGGGCCTGGGAAGGTCAGACCGGCGTGCGACAAGGCCTGGTAGAGAGTGACCTGCCCGTCAACGGGCTCGAGCCCCGGGGTAGCCACGCGCGCGGAGATGCCGTTTTCGCGTAGGCGCTCCGCCATGCGATCCACGGTTCCCTTTGCCGGTGCTGCGAAGGCGGCGTGCCCTCCGTTCTGCAGGTGCATCTTCACCTGACCGTAGAGCGCTTCGATCTGCTTCGGGTCGCCCTTCGGTGCGGGTGCCGGCTCGAATTCGAGCGGCAGCGTCGCTGAATCATCTTCCCCGTCGGCGAACATGCCGGGCGGTGCGAACGTCCACCAGGCATTGCCCGCCTCGCGAGCGGAGACCTCGAGGGACTCAAACGAACGGTATGAACTCGCCGACACATCCAGGCCCTCCGCGGCGACAGGACCATCCGCGCCCATCGCGGCAGCTTCCCAGCCGGCCTCGAGGAATTCATGGTCGGTGGCCTGCAGGTCGGAGATACGGGTGCGGACCTTCTCCGGCGAGGTCACCAGCACCACAGATCCGGACGGCATGAGCTCCGGTAGCACGGCATACGACGATTCCGTCAGCGCCGGAATAAGCGCTTCCATGCCGTCGGCGTACGACCCGTCGGAAATGCGGGTGAGCAGCTCGACCAGGGTCCGGTTGCCGGGGTGGGCCTCGATGAGGGAGGCGGCGGCGGACTTAACGCTTTCGTCGATAAGCAATTGGCGCGCGGGATGAAGCTCGACGCGCGCGATATCGTCGATGGTGCGCTGGTCGGCGACGGCGAATGTGCGCAGGTCCGTGACCTCGTCGCCCCAGAACTCGATGCGGACGGGGTGCTCGGCCGTGGTCGGGAAGACGTCGATGATGCCGCCGCGCGTGGCGAATTCGCCGCGGCCCGAGACCATGTCCACGTGGTCGTACGCGAACGACGTGAGCGAAGCGGTGAGATCCTCGAAGTCGTACTCCTCGCCGTGCTCGACGACGATCGGCGAGACCGCAGGCAGCACCGGCTGGCACGTCGCGCGCGCGGACGCGACCACCACCGATGTTTCCGCAAGCTCGTGCAGCACCTGGTTGCGGCGGCCCACGATGTCCGCGGCGGGCGACAGACGCTCGTGCGGCAACGTCTCGTACGACGGCATCAACGCGACCTTCTCCGCCCCGAGCAACGCGCCGAGCTCCGCCGCGAGATCCTCCGCCTCGTGTCCTGTCGCCGTGACGAGCAGCACGGGCGTTTCGCGCGCGATCGTCGCCGCCGCCCACGGACGCACCTGGTCAATGCCCGTCACATGAAGCGACGGCTCCCCCACCCGCTTGCGCAGACCCTTCAGCTTCGGGTCGGTCATCGCCTGGGTGAGCACCCCGGCAAGCATCGGAACATTCTGCGGCTGGTCAGCCATCGAACCCCCTGGGTAGAACATAGTCCGGGCGATAAAAAAGCTTCCCCACCAGGACTCGAACCTAGAATGACGGTACCAAAAACCGTAGTGTTGCCAATTACACCATGGGGAAAGACGGTCAAAAGCTTACCGCATGGCTCGCGCGAACCGAATTCCCCTCCGTCTTCGTGTGCGCAAGGTGTGAGCCAGCTAGCCTAAACCTGTGACGAAGACTAACAAGATCCTCCTTGCAGTCCTCGCTGTGCTGCTTCTCATTGCGGCGGTCATCGGCGGCGCCATCGTCGCGCGCAGCGGCCTATTCGGCTCGAACGACGACATCGCCCAGCCGTACAACGAGACGCGCTATTCCGGCACGATCGAGAAAGCAGAAGGGCTTATCGACGCCGCCGACCCCGTCCCCGTCGTCTTAGTCGTCCGCTTCCACGACGGTGGCGAGACCGGCGAACTGACCTCCCCCACCTTGAAGCGCCACTCCACCCTGACGCGGACCGACGACTACACCTACCGTGAGGACATCGTTCACGGCGAGGATGTCGACGCTGGCGACAGCGGCATCGAATGGACCTTCGAGCCTGGCGAGAACGACACCATGGACGTCTCCTACACCACCTCCGACGGCGCCACTGCCTCCGCCGAGCTCCCCCAGACCGACCCGGAGGAGACCTCCGGCGAGGTCGGCATCAACCCCGAGATCGCCGGCGCCGAGCCTGACGGGATTGAATTCCCTGACCCGTCCGCGCGCAGTACCGGGACCATCGAGTTGGTTCACGCCGACGACCCGGAGCTGAATATTTCCCACGATGTCATCTTCCGCATCTCTCACGACGCCACGATCCACACCGTGACCTATCCCGGACGCGGCTGCTACGGCACTGTCGATAGCACCGATCCAAATATCCGAGTAGAAAACATCACCGTCGGCGACTGCGAAAGCGGCGGAACCTGGCACTTCATCTCAGGCGATATGGGTGGCGGCACCGCCGAATACACCTCCCCCGACGGAAAACTCACCGGCTCTTTGAACTTCCGCCACAGCGAGTGGGAGACCATCGACGGCGAGATCGGCATCGCTCGCTCCGGGCCGGTCTTGGACTTCTATCGCTCCTTCACTGGCGGCGACGGTGACACCGCGACCGAGGCGAAAGGCTCCTGCGACCCGTCCGAGTTTGCCGACCTCGTCGAAGGATGGGAAGCCGAAACCACGACGGTCGTTTACTGCGACGGGACCTGGGCCGTAGCGGGTGTCTCGGGCTCGGATGTCATCGGCGATTTCCACTTCGTTGACGGAAAATGGGAAGTGCTGGAAAAGGATGGACGGACGAGTGAGACCCGCCATCAGTGCCACGATCCAGATAAGCTCCGCGACATGGACGCCCCCAAAGAATTCATCGACAAATTGATCGTTTGCGAGTGATTATGACAACACGTAACAAGGCCCTCCTGACCATCCTCATCATCCTGCTGCTCATCCTGGGCACCCTGGTGGCACTCGTCGTGTTCGCGGCGCGCGGCCAGGATGCCGACGACTCGCCCAAGGCAAAAGAAGAGACAGCCGCGACCCAAGAACAGCAAGAAGAAGTAAAGAGCGACAACGAGCAGGCCGACAAGGAAGACAAGTCCGACGAGAAGGACGACGATAAAGGCAAGGAAGACAAAGACGAAAAGGACGAGGGCGATTCGTCCGACGACCCGACCGAAGTCCCGGATGAGTTCATCGGCAACTACGAAGGCATGATCAAATGGCCGCCCGGCGCGGACGGGGAGAATACGAAGATCGGCGTGACGTTCACGGAGAACAGCACCACGCTCACCACGGGTCGGGACAGCAGGGCGCTGCGGGTCGACGTGGACAAGAAGCAGACGAATAAGAAGCGGATTTACTCCGAAGCGCCGATCCTCGAGCACGGGGTCAAGAATGTCACGTGGACATTCATCCCCGCGGACGACGGCATGGATGTCAGCTACACCGTGCAGGGTGCCAGCCGCACTGATGCCCACCTGACCTCGACCGACTAGAAAGACCTCATTTCCCCCGTGTCACGCACCAACAAAATTCTGTTTGCCGTTTTGGCTGTTCTGCTTTTGATTCTCGCGGTGATTGGTGGTGTGATCGCGAAGCGCAGCGGCCTATTCGGCTCGAGCGACGACATCGCTCAGCCGTTCAACGAGTCGCGTTTCAGCGGCACCATCGACAAAGCAGATGGGCTTATCGACGATGCCGTCCCCGTCGTCTTAGTCGTCCGCTTCCACGACGGCGGCGAGACCGGCGAGCTGACCTCCCCCACCTTGAAGCGTCACTCAAAGCTCACCCGGACCGGCGACAACACCTACAGCGAAGAAATCGTCCACGGCGACGGCGACAACGGCACCAAATGGACTTTCAAGCCGAAGGGCGACGAGGACGCCATGGAGGTTTCCTACACCACCCCCGACGGCGCCACCTCTTCCGCGGAGCTGCCTCAGACTCCGATGGAGAATAATGCCGGCGAGGTCGGCTTGAACCCGAACGCCCCCGACGCCGGCCCCGACGGCATCGAATTCCCTGACGACGGCGTCCGCGAGCTCGCCACCATCGAATGGACCGATAAGGACGACTCGGGGAACACGCGCACCGAGAAGGCCATCTTCCGCGGCTCCCGCGAGGCCAACGTGTTCACCGTGACCTACCCGGAGCGTGGCTGCTACGGCGTGCTCGAGCACGTCGACAACGTGACTAAGACAGAGAAGATCACCGTCGGTGACTGCGAAAGCGGCGGCACGTGGCACTTCACCGGAGGCGACGAGAAGAAGGGCGAGGCGGAATTCACCTCCGCCGACGAGACGCTCACCGGCAAGCTCACCTACACCGCAACAGAGTGGGACGACATCGAAGGCGAGATCGGCCTGACCCGTTCCGGCCCGGCACTGGACTTCTACCGCGAGTTCACCGACGGGGCGTACGGCGCCGACGCGGACGATGACAAGGAAGACACCCAAGCCAAGGGATCGTGCGAGCCGGAAGCCTTCGACGAGGTCGTTGACGGTTGGCCTACGCCTTTCGAGACAATCGTCTCCTTCTGCGACGGCGAGTGGGCGAAAGCCGCAGCGGGTGGCACCGACGACACCCGCGGCTTCCACTTCATCGACGGCACGTGGACTTCTATCAAGTACGACGGCACCCAAGAGATCAGCGGCTATCCCTGCTACGACCACGACAGACTGCGCAAAGAAGGCGCCCCTGATGAACTCCTCGACCACATGTCGGAGTGCACATAGCCTTCGAATAACTGGGGAAAAGAAAAGCCCAGCTCCCCGAGGAGCTGGGCTTGAAACGAGTGCTAGTCGAGCAGGTCCAGGTTGGTGTTGCGGCGCAGACGGAGACGAATGTTGTCACCTTCCGGAAGGTCGATCCAGATATCGTCTTCGTCGTCGCTGAAGCGCTCCTGGCGGTTCAGGCGGCCGGTGTATTCCTTGTCGTCGTGGGTGAAGCGGATGTTTTTGCCGGTGTAGTCTTCTTCGAAGGTAGCCATGCGGCCAGAATAAACTAGTTTTGGTGGCGGTGCGCTGCGAAGACTCTAGTGCTCGTGCTTCCCGAGCGCGGGCTGCTGCCCCGGTTCGACGATGACATATTGGCCCATCATTCCCTGGTCCTCGTGGTAGAGCATGTGGCAGTGGTACATGTACGCCAGGCTCGGGTCCGGGTAGTGCCCGAATTCAACGAGCAGGGTCACAGTCGACATCGGCGGCACATAAATCGTGTCGTGCCAGCCGGCGGTGAACGCCACGTCGCCACCCTCGACGGATTCGACCATGAACCGCGCGTTGTGGATGTGGAAATTGTGCGGCCAGTCGGCGTTCTCGTTGGTCACCCGCCAGATTTCGGGGCCGTCGTGGTCGATGACGATGTCGACACGCTCCATATCCATCGTCTGTCCGTTGATCTCGAATCCGCTCAGCGCGAACTCACGCTCGACAGCACCAGAGGCATCAGGCTTATCGACGCCCACCAGCTCCCCCGGCACCTCCCCCACCTGCGGGGCATTGTCTTCTGGCCCGGTGATCCTCAGCAGGTCGAAGGTGTCGCGGAGACCGAATCCGTTGGCGGCATCTTCTTTGGGTAGGCCGCCGCCGTCGGGGACGCCGTCGCTGCGCAGCATGAGCTCCTCGCCGGGCTCGAGGTCAACGAGGATCTCGGCACGCTCGCCGGGGCTGAGCAGAATGCCGTCGACTTCGACCGGTTTGTCCAGCAAGCCTTGGTCGGTGGCGATGACGTGGAAGGGCTTTCCCACGACAAGGTGGTGGAAGCGCATCGTCGTGCCGTTGACGAGGCGCAGGCGCACCCGGCGCGTGGTCGCCGTGAACTGAGGCTTGGTGATGCCATTGATCACCGGCGTGTCCCCCAGTAACCCGTAGTCGGGGTCGAAGGTCTCGTCGAGGCTGCCGCTTTGACGGAATTTCGCGTCGGTGATGATGACGGGAATGTCGTCGACACCGTATTCACGGGGCAAGTCGAGCGCGTCAGATTCATCGTCAGCGACGACAATGCCGCCAGCGAGACCGCGGTAGGCATGCAAGCCGGAGACATTATGCGGGTGCGGGTGGTACCAGCACGTCGCAGCTGGTTGATCCACGTCCCACGACGGCTCCCAGCTCTCGCCGGGGTCGAACATGAGCGCAGGCCCACCGTCGGCAGCCGCGGGCAGGTGGAGTCCGTGCCAGTGGACGACAGTGGGCTCGGTGACGTCGTTACGCACTGTCATTTCAATGTGCTCGCCGCGACGCATGTACAGCGTCGGGCCGAGCCACGCCCCGTTGAAGCCCCACGTGTCGGTCGTTGTGCCGGGGAGGATCTCCGCCTGGCCAGTCTGCGCGGTGAGCTCGAATTTACGCGTGTGTCCATCGAGCTCACCTTCGTAGAGCTCCGGAATAGGAAGGTCGCGGTAGTCTTCTTTCGCGCCCTCCGGAGTCGTCTGCCGGAAGCGGACTCCGCCCGGTCCCGCGCACGCGGCAGCTGTCGCCGCGGTGGCGAGAAGCATGCCTTTGAAGAAGGTCCGTCGTCCAAATTCCCTTTGCACTCTAGTTCTCCGTTTCTAACTCTCGGTGCGCAAATTCGGCTGCTGACCCGGTTCGACAATGACGTATTGGCCCATCATTCCGTGGTCCTCGTGGTTGAGCATGTGGCAGTGGTACATGTACGCCAGGCTCGGGTCCGGGTAGTAGCCCATCTCCACCAGCAACGTGACGGTCGCTCCAGGAGGCACGTCGATCGTGTCGTGCCAACCAGCCGTGAAGTCGATGGTGCCGCCCTCGACTTCTTGCACGAGGAACCTCGCGTTGTGGATATGGAAGTTGTGCAGCTTGTCGGGGTTTTCGTTGGTGACTCGCCAGATCTCCGGGCCGCGGTGATCCACGACCTCGTCGACGCGGGACATGTCCATCTTCTTGCCGTTGATTTCCATGTCTTTCAGGCGGAACTCGCGGGTTTTCGTGGCAGGCTCCGGTTCTGCGAATTCAACGAGGGTATCTGGAAGGTCCGGGTAAGCCGGGGCTTCCTCCGGCGGCGCGGCGATCTGGAGGACATCGAAGGTGTCGGTAACTCCGAATGTGTCTGCGGTGTCCTCATCCGGTAGGCCCGCGTAGTTCGGCAGTTCTCCGCTGCGCAGCACTAGGTCCGTGCCTGGTTGCAGATCCACGACGATCTCCACGCGCTCGCCGGAGGTCAGCGTGATCGACTCAGCTGTGACCGGGGAATCGAGCAGGCCCTGGTCGGTCGCCACGATCGTGAAGGGAACGCCCAGGGACAGGTGCAAAAAGCGCATCGTCGAACCGTTCAGAATGCGCAAGCGCAACCGGCGGGTGGTCGGTTCAAAGCGGGGGTTGGTGATCCCGTTGACGATCAGGGTGTCACCGAGCCAACCGTTGTCAGCATCGAATTGACCGTCGTCGTCGAAATTGGCGTCCCTGATGATCAGGGGGATGTCGTCCACCCCGTACTCGTGGGGCAGGCCGGGGATGGACGAGGCGGCATCGTCGTCAAGCACGATGCACCCGACGAGCCCGCGGTAGGCGTGAATGGCGGACTTGCCGTGCGGATGCGGGTGGTACCAGCATGTCGACTCTGGCTGCTCGACGGTCCACGACGGCGACCACGACTTACCGGGGTCGAACATGAGCGCTGGCCCACCGTCGGCGGTGACAGGCAGATGCAGACCGTGCCAGTGGAGAACAGTGGCTTCGGGCAGCTCGTTGCGCACCGTCATGTCGATTTTCTCGCCGCGGCGCATGTACAGCGTCGGGCCGAGGAACGGGCCGTTGACACCCCACGTCTTCGTCGTGGTGCCCGGCAGGATCTCGTACTCGCCCTCCTGGGCTGTCAGCTCGAAGCTGCGCACATTGCCCTTGAGCGTTCCTTCGTACAGCGGCGGAATCGGCAACGGTCGTGTCGAATCTTTCGTACCACTCATTGGCTTCACTGCCTTCCCAGTTCGCTGGTGTACTGATTCGACCCTACTATCCGAGTTATGTCTTCCCCCATGCCGCATGAAGAGCACAACGCGCGCCGGTTCATATGGTCGAACGGCCTGCAAAATATCGGCGACCAGGTCGTTGCGCCGAAGACCGTGCTGCCGTGGTTGTTCACCGCCGCGGGCGTTCCCGCTGCCTTCACATCGTTTCTGGTTCCGATCCGCGAGTCCGGCTCGATGCTCCCCCAATTCGCGCTCAGTCCGTGGGTGACATCGGCTGCCTCCCGCAAGAAAGTGTGGTTGATCGGTTCGTGGGGACAGTTCATCGCGGCGGCGCTCATCGCGGTGGCGGCCATGTTCTTGAATGGTGCCGCACTCGGTATCGCCGTGCTGGTTCTCCTCGGGATCCAGGCGACCTTCCGCGCGATCTGTTCGATCGCCGTCAAGGATGTGCAGGGACGCACGATCTCGAAGGGGCATCGCGGCGATATCACCGGGCGCGCAACCGCGCTCGGCGGCGGATTCACCCTGGCGGTCGGTTTGGCTCTGACATTCCTGCCGAACGACCTCCCGCGCTGGATCCTCGTGCTGCTGCTCGGTGTCGGTGCGTCCACGTGGGCATTCGCCTCGCTGGTCTTCACCGGAATCAAAGAACCGGAATCCGATCCGGACGACAACGCTGCCAGCCATGGCTTCAACGAAATGTGGTCGCTGGTCACCGGAGATAAGGATCTGCAGAAATTCCTCGTGGTGCGCTCGCTGATGCTCGTCACGGCATTGTCGACGCCGTTCATCGTCGTGCTCGCCCAAGAACAGGGCTCGGACCTGACCGGCCTGGGCGCGTTCATCATCGCCTCCGGCGGCGCGGCATTGCTCGGTGGTCGTGTCTCCGGAAAATGGTCGGATAGATCCTCCAAGAACGCGATGGGCTGGGCGGCCGGCGCGGCCTCCACGGTGCTGGTTCTGCTGGTGCTCAGCGCACGTTACGCGCCGGCCGATATCAACGCGTGGGTCATGCCCGCCGGCTTCTTTTTGGTCAACCTCGCCCACACGACGGTGCGCGTGAGCCGCAAGACCTACCTGGTGGACATGGCCACCGGCGATAACCGCACACTGATCACCGGTGTCTCCAACACAGTCATGGGCATCGTCTTGCTGGTCGTGGGCGCGGTGTCTTCCGTCGTGGCCAGCTTTGGCACGCAAGCTGCCCTGATATTTCTCGCAGTCATCGGCTATATCGGCGTCGTCGGAGCGTGGAATCTGCGTGATGTCTCTGCCGGAGCGGACTAGGCGTTAAGCTGGTCCACGAAAAATCCCGGAATCTTTAAGGAGAACCCAAGCGTGGCAACCCAGTCCGAGTGCGCCGTCGTCGTCCTAGCCGCCGGCGCCGGAACCCGCATGAAGTCGACGACGCAAAAGACCCTCCACGAAATCGGCGGGCGCAGTCTTCTGTCCCACTCGCTGCATGCGGCGGCGGGACTCACGCCTGCCCACCTCGTCGCAGTCGTCGGGCACCAGCGCGACCAGGTCTCCCCGGCTGTCGACGCGATCGCCGAGGACATTCAGATCTCCATCCTCCAGGCCGTCCAGGAAGAGCAAAACGGCACCGGCCACGCGGTGCAGATCGGCCTGGGCGCCATCCCGGATTTCGACGGCACAGTCGTGGTCACCAACGGCGACGTGCCGCTGCTGCAGACGGAGACGCTGGAGGCGCTCGTCGATAAGCATGAAAGCGCGAAAGCTGCTGTGACCGTGCTGTCCCTCGAATTCGATGACCCGACGGGCTACGGGCGCATCATCCGCGACTTTGATGGCAACGTGCGCGAAATCGTCGAGGAGAAAGACGCCGACGACGAACAGCGCGCCGTCACCGAGGTCAACTCCGGCGTGTTCGCATTCGACGGCGCTGTACTCCGCGAGGCGCTGACTCGCATCAACTCCGATAATGCGCAGGGCGAGCTGTACATCACCGACGTGCTCGGCATCGCGGTGAGCGACGGCCGCACCGTCACCGCCTTCACCGCCCCCGACGCACGCGAGCTCGCCGGCGTCAACGACCGCGTCCAGCTCGCCGCCGCCGGCAAAGAGCTCAACCGACGCCTCGTCGAGCGCGCCATGCGCGGCGGCGCCACCGTCGTCGACCCGGACACCACCTGGATCGGCGTCGATGTGGAGATCGGCAAGGACGTGATCATCCACCCGAATACTCAGCTGTGGGGCTCCACCGTCATCGGCGACGGCGCCGTCATCGGCCCCGACACCACCCTGACTGATTTCGAGGTCGGCGAACGCGCCTCCGTCGTGCGCACCCACGGCGAGCTCGGCGTCGTCGGCGCGGAAGCCACCGTCGGCCCGTTCACCTACATCCGCCCGGGCACGAAGCTCGGCGCCCGCGGCAAGCTCGGCGGCTTCGTGGAGGCGAAGAACGCCCAGATCGGCGACGGCTCCAAGGTCCCCCACCTGACCTACATCGGCGACGCCACCGTCGGCTGCGAATCCAATATCGGCGCGTCCAGCGTCTTCGTGAACTACGACGGCGTGAACAAGCACCACACCACCATCGGCGACCACTGCCGTACCGGCTCAGACACCATGTTCGTCGCTCCCGTCACCGTCGGCGATGGGGCGTACACCGGCGCGGGTACAGTGGTCACTAAAGATGTGCCCGCAGGCGCCCTTGCTGTCAAGGAGGGACACCAGCGCAACATCGAAGGCTGGGTGGAAAAGAACCGCCCCGGCACGGACGCGGCCGATGCTGCCCAGCGCGCACGCGAGAGTGAACTGAAAGGTGACACCACCAATGACCGGTAAGAAAGTCGAAAGCCACAAGGACCTCAAGGTCTTCACCGGCCGCGCCCACCCGGACCTGGCCGAGAAGGTCGCCGAGGAGCTGGGCATCGACCTCGTGCCCACCACCGCACGCGACTTCGCCAACGGCGAGATCTTCATCCGCTTCGACGAGTCCGTCCGCGGCGCCGACTGCTTCGTCATGCAGTCCCACACACAGCCGCTGAACAAGTGGCTGATGGAGCAGCTCATCATGATCGACGCGCTCAAGCGCGGCTCCGCCAAGCGCATCACCGCGATCCTGCCGTTCTACCCGTACGCGCGCCAGGACAAGAAGCACCGCGGCCGCGAGCCGATTTCTGCGCGCCTCGTCGCGGACCTGCTCACTGCCGCTGGCGCGGACCGCATCGTCTCCGTCGACCTGCACACGGACCAGATCCAGGGCTTCTTCGACGGCCCGGTCGACCACATGCACGCGATGCCGATCCTGACGGACTACATCAAGTCCAAGTACTCGCTGGACAACCTCGTCGTGGTCTCCCCCGACGCCGGCCGTGTGAAGACGGCGGAGAAGTGGGCCAACACGCTCGGCGACGCACCGATGGCCTTCGTGCACAAGACCCGCGACATCGACGCGGCCAACAAGGTCGTCTCCAACCGCGTCGTCGGCGACGTGGAGGGCAAGGACTGTGTGCTGCTCGACGACATGATCGACACCGGCGGCACCATCGCCGGCGCTGTGGGTGTGCTCAAGGACGCCGGCGCCCGCTCGGTGGTCATCGCCACCACCCACGGCGTCTTCTCCGATCCGGCGCGCGAGCGCCTGTCCAGCTGCGGCGCTGAAGAGGTCATCACCACTGACACCCTCCCGCAGTCCACGGAGGGCTGGAGCAACCTCACCGTTCTCTCGATCGCGCCCCTTTTGGCGCGCACGATCCACGAGATCTTTGAAAACGGCTCGGTGACCACCCTCTTCGAGGGCCAGGCCTAGCCCTTTTTCCAGATACCTATTTCAGGAAACCTATTCACCACGTCACGTCACGGGACTGTCAGTGGGTGAATGCGCCACCTCGATCGAGAGGTGGTTGTGTCATGGCTGGTTGGGTGTCGAAGGAGATTCGTAAGGCAGCGGTTGCTCGTGTCGCTGCCGGGGAGTCGCCGTACGCGGTGGCTGAGGATATCGGGGTGTCGTTTACCACCGTCTACGACTGGATGAACAAAGTCGGGGTGGTAGGTCCGCAGGTGGCTGCACGAAGGGATCGGCAGGAGCAGCTTCATCAAGCTGCCGGGTTGGTCCAGCAGGGTTCAACGGTGTCAGCGGCTGCACGGACCGTGGGTTTACCGGTAGGAACAGTAAGAAATTGGCTGGTCAAACAAGGCGTGCACACCCCGGCTCCTGCTCCACCGCGAAAGATAGTC
>NZ_JALXWY010000026.1:0-18698 GCF_025144155.1 Corynebacterium sp. p3-SID1194 | reverse complement strand
GGTAACACGGGTCGTTTTCTATTTACTTTCCTCTTGGAAACTCCTAATGTGACTCGCAACATATTCATCCTCCGACTGGAAAGGAACCGTTGCGATGTCCACCCCAACCACCATGCGAGCCGCCGTTGCTGAACAATTCGGCCCCGATGTCAATGTCCGTGACTTGGATCTGCCCACGCCGGGTCCCTTCCAGGCACTGGTGAAGCTGCACGCCTCCGGCATCTGCCACACCGACCTGCACGCCGTCGAAGGCGACTGGCCCGTCAGGCCGGAGCCACCGTTCGTACCCGGCCACGAGGGCGTGGGCGAAATCGTCGAGCTCGGCCCGGGTGAGCACACGGTGGCCGTCGGCGACATGGTCGGCAACGCCTGGCTCTGGTCCGCGTGCGGCGAGTGCGAGTTCTGCCGCACCGGCCGCGAAACTTATTGCCACAACGCCCAATACGGCGGCTACACCGTCGACGGGTCCTTCGGCGAGTACATGCTGGTGGACACGCGTTACGCTCCCCGCATCCCGGATGGCGTCGACCCGGTTGAGGTCGCGCCGATCCTCTGCGCAGGTGTCACGGTGTACAAGGGCCTCAAGGAAGCCCAGACCAAGCCGGGTCAGTTTATGACGATTTCCGGCATCGGCGGCCTGGGCCACCTCGCGGTGCAGTACGGCGTAGCAATGGGCATGCGCGTCATCGCCGTCGACGTCGCGGACGACAAGCTCGAGCTAGCCCGCGAGCTCGGTGCCGAGTTCGCCGTCAACGCAAAAGACCGCGACCCGGGCGAGGCGGTCCAAGAGTTCACTGACGGCGGCTCCCACGGCGTCCTGGTCACGGCAGTCCACCCGGACGCGTTCGGCCAGGCCATCGCGATGAGCCGCAGCGAGGGCACGATCGTTTTCAACGGCCTGCCTCCGGGGGACTTCCCGGCACCGATCTTCGACATCGTGCTGCGCGGCATCACCATTCGCGGCTCGCTTGTTGGTACGCGCCAGGACATGGCGGAGGCCCTGGACTTCTACGCCCGTGGCCTGGTCAAGCCGCATGTGACTGCGTGCGAGCTCGACGACGTCAACGACGTATTTGAGAACATGCGCAAGGGCAAAATCAGCGGTCGCATGGCGATCAAGTACTAGCCGGTACGGGACGGGAGCGCGTACAAGGGGCCGTCGATAAGCAAACTGCTCTAGACTGCATGCATGCAGCCGACCACGACGATCACCACCCGCGTCGCGCTCCCCGGCGTGGAGAACGAGGAACTAGCTGCCCACGACTTGGGCGGCGGGCACTTCGTCGTCGCGTCCGTGCCGTTTTTGGACACGAGCATCAACGTCGGCGACATCGTCGAATGCGTGAAGGTCGGCGGCCAGTTCCACGTCAACCGCAAGGTAGTCAGCGGCGGGGCGGAAACAGTCCGGATCCTGATCCAGTCGCCGGAGCCCACCGACATCCCGGAGACGCTGCTCGCGTTCGGGTGCCGGGTGGAGGTGGGGCCGGGGGGCATGCTGGGGGCGTCGATAAGCGCTGATGCCCCGAGCGAGGGCATCCGCGAGTGGCTTGAGGGCCTTCAGGCGCAGGGCATCATCTCTTTGGCGTAGCTACACTTGGCGCCATGAGCGTATTCGTGTCCTCCGAAGACCTGCGTGAACAGATCCGTACCGGCAAGAAGCTCACCGTTTTGGCCTCGCTGTGGCATGCCCGCGAGGGCAACGCGTGGTCGAAATTCCAGTCTGAACACATCCCGACCGCCCAATACTGCAACCCGGCTGATCACCTCGTGGGCACGCCCGGCTCGCAGGTGGGACGCAACCCGCTTCCGTCGACGGAGCACCTGCAGCAGTCGTTCCGTTCGTGGGGTATTGAGGCCGGCCGCCCGGTCGTCATCTACGACACCGGTTCCGGCGAGTTCGCCGCCCGCGCATGGTGGACATTACGCTGGTCAGGCGTAGAAGACGTGCATATCCTCGACGGCGGCTTCCCCGCGTGGGAGCGCGCTGGCTTCGACACAGTCGCCGGCCCCGGTCCCGTCTCCGTCCGCACCGAACTCGAAGTCGCGCCGGGCCAGCTTCCTACCGCAGAAATCGACGACGTGCGTGAATTCAAGGGCATGCTTATCGACGCCCGCGATACCCCCCGCTTCGTCGGCCAACGCGAGCGCCTCGACCTGAAATCCGGCCATATTCCCGGTGCCCGCACTGTGCCTGTCGAAGATCTCTTCACCGAGGACGGCCTGATCAAGCCCGTCGAGGAGGTCCTCGAGACCATGGCCAAGTTCGGCATCACCCATGAAACGGACCCCGCCGAAGCCATCGTCTACTCCGGCTCCGGCAATCACTCCTCGAAACTGCTCGCTGCCTTCGCTCACGCGGGCCTGCCCGTGCTGACCCACTTCATCGGCGGCTGGTCCCAGTGGTCCGCCAACCCGAAGAACCCCGTCGAGCGCGACATTTAACCTGTGCAGCTATGCGCTGGGCAGCTCCGGGGGGTGGGGCTGCCGAGTCCGGTGCTGTCCGCAGATCCGCAGCTCCACAGCTCCACAGATGTTAACCCCAAATGTGAACCCCTCCGCAGATGTTAACCCCAAAACTTAGTTACCCCAGGTCGCGGTTTTTCGGCCAGTTTCGCCGACCTGCGGAAACTAACTTTTGGGGTTCACATCTAGGAACCACCGCCTAAGGGGCCGATCTGGGCCGCTGCAGCGACCGCAGAAGTCCTATCCCGGTGCAGAACCCCGCGACAACTAGCCACGCCTGCCCAGTTCAGGGGACGTCGGGGGATACAGTTTTGTACTGATGGGTTACATACTTCTGGGACTGTCCGCACTCGCCCTTGCCGGGGCGGGTATTTTGTGGCGCGCAGATGCGCAGGATAAGAGCAGGACCAGTGAGGATGGCACCGCCCCACGCGACGCTGAACCGGTGGCACCCACACCGGTGGAAGACGTGCCCGAAGAAGCAGCACCGGCGGAGCCGGTAGTAGAACCGGAGAAGGAGCCCGAGCCGCAGCTGGAGGCGGAAGAGGAAGAGGCGCCGCAGCCGCAGCCGGAGCTAGAAGCGGAACCAGAACCAGAACCAGAAGCGGAACCGGAACCGGAAACAGCAGAGGAAGGCTCTGAAGAAAGCCAGAAAACGCACTCGCGCTGGAGCGCGCTGACCGGGCTCACCGGGGCTTTCTCGACCAAGCTGCCGTCCAAGCTCTCCACCAAGCTGCCCAAGAACCTGCCGACCAAACTCCCCGGGGAGAAGCAGCGCAGCCGCAAGGAACGCCGGGAGTGGGCGGAGGCTAACGGTTTCGAGTACGCGAGGGAGGATGAGTTCCTCCAAGACGAGTGGGGGCGCGGTGCGGCGTCGGCGGGTGAGCCGGTGACGGACGTGCTGACGGGGACGCGTTTCGGACACGAGACGCGGATCGCGGATATCGGCGGTACGACGGTCGTGGCGATGGGGACGGGGATGGAAAGTGGGGTGGTGGTGGACGTGCGTCGTAAGGCGACTGCGTCGGGGGCTACCGAGGACTTGGTCGCTGTCGCTGAGATCGAGGGGTTCCGGGTGTACGGCTCGGAGGCGGGGCCGGCGGAGCGGATGCTGGACATCCGCGTGAATACAGCGCTGGAGCTTCTTCCGCAGCAGGTCAGCGCGGTGTGGTTCGAGTCGGAATGGGTGCTGGCCCAGCTTGACGGCGACGCGGGTGCGCAGGAGTGGGAGCCGGTGTTCGCGCCGCTCGCGCTGCTTGCCGACGCCGCACGTACCCTCCCGCCGCGCACCTGGCCGCACCTCCGCTTCGAGCACCACACGCGCGAAATGGGCGATCCGATTGAGATTCAGTCGAGCAAAGACCGGGAGGGAACCGAGGCGGAGCGGCCGGTCGTCGTGCGGCCAGAGGAACCGCTCGAGCTGCCCACCCGCACCACGGGTGGCGTCCGCGGCACGATGGAATATCGCGCGGTCGGCGGGGACGACGTCGACGCGATCGCGACGGGGGAAGCACCAGAGCAGCTTAACGACGGCACCCGCATCACCCGCCGCCCCCAACCCCCGTCAATCTTCGGCGACGGCAATGCGGACTACCCTGGGTGACCATGAGCGAGAACACGAATGACATGGGCAAAAAGCAGCGCCTCGCGGAACTGGTCCGGGAGTTGGCGGTCGTGCACGGCAAGGTGACGCTGTCGTCGGGCAAGGAAGCTGACTACTACGTCGACCTGCGCCGCGCGACGCTGCACCACGAGGCCAGCCCGCTGATCGGCTCCCTGTTGCGCGAGCTGACCAGCGACCTCGACTTCGACGCCGTCGGCGGTCTGACTCTCGGGGCAGACCCGGTGGCTACTGCAGTGATGCACGCGGGTGGCCGGCCGATCGACGCATTCGTCGTGCGCAAGGAAGCGAAGAAGCACGGAATGCAGCGCCGCATCGAAGGGCCGGACATCGAAGGCAAGCGCGTGCTGGTCGTCGAGGACACCACCACGACCGGCAACTCACCGCTCACCGCAGTCAAGGCATGCCAGGAAGCTGGTGCGGAGGTCGTCGCTGTCGCGACCGTCGTCGACCGCGCGACCGGTGCCGCGGACGTGCTGAAGGACGCGGGACTGGACTACCGCTTCCTGCTGGGCTTGGACGATCTTGGACTCGCATAGCCAGGCCGATCCCAGTCAGCCCGAGCCCGAGAAAGGCCCCACCGAATGGCAGGAAGGCCGCCACGGCGTCGGCCCGTGGGAGGGGGAGTGGCCGACTGACGAGCGTTTCGACGAGGAGTTATTGCGCAACGGCGACCGCCGCAATGTCGTTGACGAATACCGGTATTGGTCCCTCGCTGCGATCAAAGCGGACTTGGACACGCGGAGACACCCGTTCCACGTGGCGATCGAGAATTTCGAGAATGACATGAATATCGGCACCGTCGTCCGCACCGCGAATGCGTTTCTGGCAGAGGCGGTGCACATCGTGGGGCGGAAGCGGTGGAACCGCCGCGGGGCAATGGTGACGGACCGCTACCAGCACATCGTTCATCACGAAACGGTGGCCGATCTCGCGGAGTACGCGAAGGAAAATGACCTGACCATCGTCGCGATCGACAACACTCCTGGGTCGGTGCCATTGGAAACGGCGGAGCTGCCGGAGCGCTGCCTTCTTCTGTTCGGGCAGGAAGGGCCGGGGGTGACGGACCAGGCGCAGGACGCGGCGGTGATGACGTGTTCGATCGCGCAATTCGGGTCGACGCGCTCCATCAACGCCGGCGTCGCCGCGGGCATTGCCATGCATGCGTGGATCCGCCAGCACGGGGATCTGAATGGGGCGTGGAAGGGGTAACGGGGAGAGGGGATCGTCGATAAGCTTGAAGCGATGTAAAGGAGGGCTTGTGCCGGAAACTTGGGCGCACCGTGCGGACCTCGCTGAAATGGCGATCACGGAGCGGCATGCGACGAAGCTGTGGGGCTTGCCCCGCACCAACCTCGCGGTGGTGAGCTGGCCGCCGACGACGAAGGAAAAGGTGTTCTTCCACTGGCATTACTGGTGGCAGGCGCACTACCTCGATTGTCTGGTGGACGCGGAATCGCGGCGGTCGACGAAGGCGCGCCGCGCAGCGATCGTGCGCACCATCCGCGGCATCCGCCTGCGCAATCTGGGCAAGCTGATCAAGAACCGCTACTACGACGACAAAGCGTGGCTCGCGCTGGCGCTCAACCGCGTGACGCAGTCGGACAAGGTTGCGCGGCCGAAACAGCTCGACGACCTTGAGTTCAATATTCTCGCTGGTCTTGACTCTGTGCTGGGTGTGCTTCCGTGGCGTACGGACGAGAATTTCTTCAACGTGCCGGCGAACGGGCCAGCCGCGATCATGCTCGCGCGCACGGGCCGCATGGACAAGGCGCGGGCACTCATCGACTGGATCTTCGACAACCTCATGTCCGATGACGGCCTCGTGGAAGACGGCGTACGTTTGCTTGCCGACGGCCCGCGCAACACCCCCACCATCTACTCCTACAACCAGGGAACCGTGCTCGGCGCGGCACTGGAAATCGCGCTCGGGCTCGAGGACAAGCCGGAGGAGCAGGTGTACTACATCACCCACATCCGGTCTTTGGTGCAGGCGATCTCAATGCATGTGGCAACCCCGGGCGGCGTGATCGACAACCCGGTCGATGGCGACGGTGACGGAGGCCTGTTCAAGGGCATCCTGGTGCGCTACCTCGCCGAGGTGGCGGTGCGCCTGCCCGAGGACAGCCCCGCCAGTATCAGTGCCAAGCGCGCTGCTGAACGGCTGGTCATGGCGAGCGCGGAATCGATGTGGAACCACCGCCTCGAGGTTGACGGCCTGCCGATCTTTCCCGCGCGCTGGACTCGCGATGCGAAGCTGCCGCATAACTATTCGCTGGGACCGAGCTCGATTAGCGACGCTTTGGGCAAGGCCCGGATCTCCGAGCGCGACCTGTCCGTCCAGCTCTCCGGATGGATGCTCCTCGAGGCCGCCGCGCGGGTGTCCAAGGCGCGGAAGGAGCGCGAAGGGGAGTAGCCCCAAGAAACTTCATGCGGGAAAACCCGGGCGCGGGCATACTGGAATGCGTAGAGTCCGCGCGGTTTCCACAGTCACGCGGGCAACACGAGTGACCACCGAGTGACCATCGAGTGAAAGGGATCCACACCCCCATGCCTATTGCAACCCCTGAGGTTTACAACGAAATGCTCGACCGCGCGAAGCAGGGTGGCTTCGCGTTCCCGGCGATCAACTGCACGTCGTCGGAGACGATCAATGCGGCGCTGCGCGGCTTCGCTGAGGCGGGCTCGGACGGCATCATCCAGTTCTCCACCGGCGGCGCTGAGTTCGGCTCGGGCCTGTCCGTGAAGAACAAGGTCGCCGGTGCGGAGGCACTGGCGGCATTCGCGCACAAGGTGGCTGAGAAGTACGACATCAACGTCGCGCTGCACACCGACCACTGCCAGAAGGAAGTGCTGGACGATTACGTTCGTCCGCTGATCGCTATCTCCCAGGAGCGCGTGGACCGCGGCGAGCTGCCGCTGTTCCAGTCCCACATGTGGGACGGTTCCGCCATCCCGATCGACGAGAACCTCGAGATCGCGCAGGAGCTGCTGGAGAAGGCGCGCAAGGCCAACATCATTCTCGAGGTCGAGATCGGTGTCGTCGGTGGCGAGGAAGACGGCGTTCAGGCCAAGGCCGGCGCGAACCTCTACACCACGCGCGAGGACTTCGAGAAGACCATCGACGCCATCGGCACCGGTGAGAAGGGCCGCTACCTGCTGGCTGCCACCTTCGGCAACGTTCACGGCGTGTACAAGCCCGGCAACGTGAAGCTGAAGCCGGAGGTGCTGGAGATGGGGCAGGAAGCTGCCGTCGAAAAGCTTGGCCTGAATGCTGGCGATAAGCCGTTCGACTTCGTGTTCCACGGTGGTTCCGGCTCCGAGCCGGAGAAGATCGCGCAGGCCCTGTCCTACGGTGTTGTGAAGATGAACGTGGACACCGACACCCAGTACGCGTTCACCCGCCCGGTGGCTGAGCACATGTTCCAGAACTACGACGGCGTGCTCAAGGTCGACGGCGAAGTGGGCAACAAGAAGACCTACGACCCGCGTTCCTACCTGAAGAAGGCCGAGCAGTCCATGGCTGATCGTGTCGTCCAGGCGTGCGAGAACCTCAACTCTGTGGGCAAGTCCGTGTCCAAGTAAACACGCTCACAGTAAAGGCCAGGTCCCATTTTCGGGGTCTGGCCTTTTTGTTCTGTTTTTATTGAAGCCTTGCTCCTTAGAGCTCCAGCGCCCGGCGCAGTACATTGCCTACGAGGTCCTCGAAGGAGGCGTGCACATCCTCGTCGTCGTCGGGGTCCCACGCGATGCTGTCCACAAGCTTCCACTTCTGATCATCCGTGTCATACGCCAACAGCTGATCGTCCACTTCACCGATAAACCGCAGCGGCGACGACACCTCGTGCAGCCCCTCGAGCAGACGCTCGTTCGACTCCAGAACGCCCGAGGTGTGGACAGCCCGTCCGTCTTCACCTTCCTCGAAATCCCGTGTTCCGTAGATGTGCGCGCCGTTGACCCACACGCCATTGCTGCGTTGCCACAGCTGCTTCAGAGCCTCGGGCGGCTCGATCCCGAATAGGGCGTTGAACTGTGGAACGAGGGCGTTGATCGTGTCCGCGTCGGCGGGCGGTTCGAGCCCTTCCTCAGCGTCGATCTGGTCTAACAACGGATTCAGGGCAATCATGGTCACAACCTTCCAATCAATGGTGTGCGGCTTCGATCCCCGGAGCCGGCCAGATCTTGATGCCCCTAGGGTAGTTCGGCGATAGAAACTGTGGGACTGGCCTGGTTTCAACCTACCTGCTGCGTAGCGCTGGTAGCTGGTGTCCAACTGGTAATCGGCTGAGTTCTCGATCAGCACGAGCCTGTCGTCCAGGCGTGCGAGAACCTCAACTCGGTGGGCACGTCCGTGTCGGAGTAAACACGTCTACAGTGAAGGCCAGGTCCCATTTTCGGGGCCTGGCCTTTTTGTTCTACTTTTATTGAGATGCCCATGGAGAAAAACACCACACGCGAGCGGATGACCACGCGCGAGCGGATGGCCGCGGTCGAGCACTCCGTTGAAGCACGAGTGCGCCGCGTCCGCCAACGCATTCTTCCCGCACTCCAAGTCGGGATCGCAGCCGGAATCGCATATTTCATTGCGCACCAGTGGGTCGGGCACCCGCTGCCGTTCTTCGCGCCGATCAGCGTGATCATCATCGTCGGTTTGTCCGGCGGGGAGCGCATCACGCGCGCACTAGACATGTCGCTCGGCTGCATTCTCGGCGTACTCGTGGGCGATTTGCTTTTTGCGCCGCTCGGTGCCGGCGGGTGGCAGATCGCGCTCGCCGTCGGCGGATCGTTTCTGTTCGCGTCGTTCTTCTCCAAATCGCCACTCGTGGCCAACCAAGTCGCGATCGGCTCAATCCTGATCATCACGATCATGCCGCCCGACGCCGACGTCACCGGCATCGATCGCACCATCGACGCATTCATCGGCTCCGCGGTCGGACTCGCCGTTGTCGCGCTTTTGCCGTCCGCGCCGCTATCCACCGCGCGGCAAGAGATCGCCAAGGTACTCAAGATTTTGAGCTCAGTGCTTGACGACGTCTCCCACGGCATCTCCAACCAACAACCCGCCGAAATGGCTGTGGCACTGGAAGCGATCCGCGGAACTCAATCGGATATTGACGCGATCAGGTCCGCGACCAAATCCGGACGCGAATCCACGCAGCTGTCTCCGTTCCTGTGGGGCTCTCGCCGCTATGTCACGTCCCTGTCTCGCATGGTCCCGCCCACCGACAATGCGATCCGCACCAGCCGTGTGCTTGCCCGGCGTGCCCTTGTCCTCGTCGAAGACCAGGACACTGTCTCCCCGAAGCAGCTCTGGATCCTGGACCAGCTTTCCTCCATCGCGCTCGACATGTCCGCCATTTTTGAGGTCAACGCCAAGATCAGTCAGGCTCAGGGCATGCCTGCACTGACCAACCGTCTGCGCGCGCTCGCCGCCGAAACCGGCATGGACGTCCTCGACGTGAACGCCCAGCCGCCGTTCGGCCCGTACTCGCCGTTCGAGGGCCCCGCCAAGGATGCCAATAACGCCGCCGCCGCGGAGGCCATGGCCGCGGCCGACACCGACCCTGACTCCGAATCGCGCGCCGAGTCCGGTGCCGCCTCCGGGCGGATCAGCCCCACGTCCGCTGATTCGGTCCAGCCCGCCATGCCCGCGCTGTCCGCGTCCTCGATCTTGGCCCAGTCGCGCTCCCTGATCGTCGACTTGCTGCAGGTGTGCGGCTGGTCCCGCGAGTCCGCCGTGGCCGTTCTCAAGCCGACCTCTGCCACCCCGGCCTACCCGCCCGAGGTACGGAATCGATTCTTCGACGACGAGAGCGACAACCACGAACGGTAGCGGGCGCGCGTGGCGCAGCCCAAGGGCGATACTCTCATCGCGCGCCACCCGTCGAAAGATTCGACGCCGAAAAATCAAGTCTCATCTAAAGAAGCAGGTCCAAATGTGGCGGGCACCCACTTTTCGTCGCCGAGAGGGTGACGCATTCACGCGTTGGTCATCCAAAGATTGAGGCGACCCAGCGTGGAACAAGACATGAGAGAACCCCGGCACCGTGATCCCTAAAGGGGATCGAGGGCGGTGCCGGGGTTCTTTGTTCAGCTAACGTGCTCCGCTAAAGGCGGAGTGCAAAGCGACTTACTTGTTGTCGCGCAGGGTCTCGTCGACGACGTTGCCGTCGGTCTCGATGCGCTCCTTGGCGACATCCTCGGTGACGGTCTCGGTCTCGCGGACGACGTCCTTGTCCAGGGAGACCTTCTCCACCGGGACGGACTCCTTGGAGACGTTGACGCGATCCTCGTGCAGGGTGACGGAAGCTTCCTGCTCGCCCAGGTTGCCGTCGTAGTTAGCGCGGTCTGCCTCGGTGATCGGCTCGCGGGTGACGCGGACCTCTTCGCGCTCAACCGGGACCTCGACGGTCTCGGTCTCGTGGACGACGTACTTGCGCAGACGGACCTCGCCGGACTGGACGCGCTCCTTGCCGACGTTCAGCTGCTCCTCGGAGCGGATGATCTCGCCGTTAGCATCGGTGCGGTCAGCAACCTCGCGGTCTGCGAACTCAGCGCGGTCAGCGTCGGTGTGCTCACCAGCAGCAGCGCCTGCACCAGCAGCAGCGCCTGCACCAGCGGCCGGTGCACCAGCACCAGCAGCGCCGGTCTCGTAGGTGGTGCGCTCCTCGACGCCCTCGAGACCGTAGTGGCGGTAGAAGGCCTCCTGGTCAGCGTTGGTGAGGTGGCCGTTCTCGTCGAGATCCGGAGCGTCCTCGATGCGGTCCTTAGCGAATGCCAGGTGCAGGTCGCCGTTCTCGAGGGTGTGGCCGCGCAGCGGGACGATGGAGTCGCCGCCACCGAACAGACCGTGGGAGACGGACACGAAGTCCGGCTGGCCGGTGGTGTCGTTAACGTACACGTCCTGGACGCCACCGACCTTGTCGCCGTTCACGTCGTAAGCGGTTGCGTTTGCAAGGTCTTCGATGCGGTTGAAATCAGCCATGATGTCTGAATCTCCTTTAAATGTTTTGTCGGAATCGAACAGACCCCAACGTAACGACGGATCGGGGGCGCTGCAGGGGCCAGGCCGAAAACCAGACATATCAATCGAAAGTTTGAGGGCAGGTCATCGGAGTTTGGTTATAGTGTCGCGCTCGCCCTCGTTGGCCTGCAGAAATGGAGGTTGTAGAGGTGCGGGTGGGGCTATGGGTGCGGGATTGAGTCTCGGTGAGGTAACGAATCGGCCACGGCGCGCTTGAAATCGCGAAAATGTGAGATAAATCACGTTTGCGCAAACCGGGGAACATACTCCCCGCGCCCGTCGATTTAAGGGCGATTCGACGGCACCCGAACGGCGCACCAACCGCGCTCGAACGCCGCCCCCACGCATCGATCACAACTCCCGCACGGCCTGGATATCGCGCAGGTGACGGTAGAAGGTAACGCGCTCGACGGGCCGTTTCGCGGGAATGCCGTCGACGGTGACGAGGATGGAGCGGCCGCCGGATTGGAGGGCGCGTCCGGAGGGGGTGAAGGTGGCGTCGATAAGCGATTCCCTGCGGAAACGTGGCTTGCGGATGGCTGCTGCGGCGAGTCCTGGCGCGTGTGTGGTGGGCACGAGGCGCGCGCCGAATACGCGGCCGCGGCCGTCGCTGCGGACAAGGACGTCGTCGTCGACGACGATCTCTCCTATATATGGGGCACCGTCGACGTGGGTGAGCGTGGCGGCCCCGGCGACGACGAGTCCCGCGTCGTTGCGGATGCACGGGATGGGGCGCACGGGACCATCTACTGCGAGTGGCACGGTGGTGCCCCACACGACAGCTGCGGGGGAGGAGGGGTCATTGGGGAGGTAGGCGACCTCGGCCCACATGTAATCTGCGCGCATCATGCGGGTGAGGACAGCAGAAAGCGCGGCATCGCTGCCGGAGACGATCACACGCAGGCGCTCGTCGGGCTGCTGCGGAGCGAATGTTGGCTCGCCGAGGTGCGAGACCTCGGGAGAAGCGGCGATGTCCTGCAGCGACGGCGTCGTGTCGACGGGCAGCACCTCGCGCGCGGCCTCGTCGAGGAACTTCAGGTCGCGCCGCGAGGGCACTGGGGGAAGTGCGTGGTGCTCGGCGCTGTCGATAAGCGTATCCGTTCCGCACGCGCAGTGAATGAGCCGCATGAAGCTCACGCTACAAGCCGCGCGTGGTGCTTTGTATATTGAGGCCCATGTCTGGCGAAACCGAACCAATCCGCGTGTGCGCCGCCGTCTTCCGCGACGCGCACGGCCGCGTCCTTTCCGTGCGGAAGAAAGGCACGGACCGCTTTATGCTTCCCGGCGGCAAGCCGGAGTCAGGGGAAACTCCGCGCGAAACAACCGTGCGCGAAGTGCGCGAAGAGATCGGCGCGCTTATCGACGCTTCGTCGCTCGCTCCCCTTGGCACCTTCTGCGCCCCTGCCGCGAACGAAGCAGGGCGCGAGGTGGAGGGCACGATCTTCATATGTGCCGCTCATGTTGATCCGCAGCCGGCCGCGGAGATCGCGGAGATTGCCTGGGTTGATCCGCGCATCCCTGCTGAAGCCGGGGTCGATCTCGCCCCACTACTGGAAACGAAGGTCTTTCCGGCGCTGCGTTGAGTGGCTCCTCATTCCTGGGTTGCCAAACCTGATTCCCGTCTCGCAAAACCCCATTCCTGGCGCACAAAACCTGTGAGCCGCCCGTGAGGTGTTTGCGCAAGGGTCCCTGATTTGAATTGCGGGCATGGGTGACCTCGATCGCGTTCTTACCGCCCTTGATC
The DNA here is from genome assembly GCF_025144155.1 of Corynebacterium sp. p3-SID1194. Taxonomy (NCBI): domain Bacteria; kingdom Bacillati; phylum Actinomycetota; class Actinomycetes; order Mycobacteriales; family Corynebacteriaceae; genus Corynebacterium; species Corynebacterium sp. p3-SID1194. The sequence continues at coordinate 5,846 of NZ_JALXWY010000026.1, read as the reverse complement.
AGGCAAACTTCCGGCTGATATTGAGGACACTGGCTGCATGCATCTCGTCTAATGCGTCTGTCGCAGTCACTGTCATCATTTCGTTTCGACGTTTCCCCAGGCTGATGCCCGATGGTGAGTGAATGCGGTCACTCGTGACCTAAATCCATTTCACATGTATATGTGCGGGCTCTTCGGGGCACACCCCGCCCTTCGCAATCCGGGAGTTCAGCCTAAGCTGCTGCTCACTTCGAAGTCTAAAGGGCAGGGGCGCTACAATAACGCTGGACTTTTGCGGGGAATAGCTCGTCGTTGGCGGCGCGCGAGGAACCGCAATGAGCACGCACACGACAGCTGCGACGCGCAGCGTGAATTAGGGAGCGTTTTAATGGCGGCCATCATCATTGTCGGTGCCCAGTGGGGCGACGAAGGCAAGGGCAAAGCCACGGATATTCTCGGCGGCAAAGTCGACTATGTGGTGAAGCCGAACGGCGGCAACAACGCCGGCCACACGGTGGTCGTCGGCGGCGAAAAGTACGAGCTGAAGCTCCTTCCCGCCGGTGTGCTCAGCGAGAACGCCACCCCGGTGCTGGGCAACGGCGTCGTGGTGAACCTTGAGGCACTGTTCGAGGAGATCGACGGTCTCGAGGCGCGCGGCGCTAATGCGTCGCGGTTGCGGATCAGCTCCAATGCGCACCTTGTCACCCCGTACCACCAGACGCTGGACCGTGTGCAGGAACGGTTCTTGGGCAAGCGCGCGATCGGTACAACCGGCCGCGGTATCGGACCGACGTACGCCGACAAGGTCGCGCGCGTGGGTATTCGCGTCCAGGATCTTTTCGACGAATCCATCCTCCGTCAGAAGATCGAGTCCGCCTTGGACGTCAAAAACCAGATGCTGGTGAAGATGTACAACCGCAAGGCGATTGACCCTGAAGAGGTGGTGGATTATTTCCTCGGCTACGCTGACCGCGTCAAGCCGATGGTGATCGACGCGGAGCAGGTGCTTAACGCCGCGCTGGACCGTGGTGAGCACGTGCTCATGGAGGGCGGACAGGCAACCATGCTGGATGTGGACCACGGCACGTACCCATTCGTGACCTCCTCCAACCCGACGTCCGGAGGAGCGTGCGTCGGGTCCGGCATTGGTCCGACGAAGATCACCGCGTGCCTGGGCATTGTCAAGGCCTACACGACCCGCGTCGGTGCCGGCCCGTTCCCGACGGAGCTTTTCGATAAATGGGGCGACTACCTGCAGGAAACCGGCGGCGAGGTCGGTGTGAACACCGGCCGCAAGCGCCGCTGCGGTTGGTACGACTCGGTCATCGCCCGGTATGCCGCGCGGGTCAATGGTTTTACTGACTACTTCCTGACCAAGCTCGACGTGCTCACCGGCATCGGCGAAATTCCCATCTGCGTCGCTTATGACGTCGACGGTGAGCGTTTCGACGAAATGCCGCTCACCCAATCCCAGTTCCACCACGCCGAACCCATCTTCGAGACCATGCCCGCTTGGGACGAGGACATCACCGGTTGCACCACCTTCGAGGAGCTTCCGCAGCGTGCCCAGGATTATGTCCTGCGCCTCGAGGAGCTTTCCGGCGCGCCTATTTCCTACATCGGTGTCGGTCCGGGCCGTGACCAGACGATTGTACGCCACGACGTGATGGAGCGCTGATCAAGGGGATCGCCCGACGATTTAGGTGATCGCCTGCAGGCTGAGCGCCCTGAGCTGTACTTTTAAGCCCCACTTGCGGTCGGGTGGAGCTTAAAAACATTTGTGCGGGAAGTTATAAAACTCTGGAAGAGTGGTCGGATACTTGTTAATGTGCTGGTGTGAGGATGTGCACTGTGGCGTCTGTCACTGCCCATCTCATCAACAACGGATTGAAAGTTGTTGCTTGAAGAAAATATCAGTTTAAGTCAGCTCATGGCTCGGACGTTTCTCGAAAGGAAACTCGATGAAGAACTTCACCCGCCGCCGCGGCACTGCCGTTGCAGCCGCCGCTTTGTCCCTCGCTCTCGTTGCGCCGTTCACCAACTCCGTCGCAGGTGCGGAGGATGCGCAGGAAACGCCGAGCGCTACCAGCCAGACGAATGAGGTGGCTGGGGCTACGAAAATCCAGCCAGGGAAGACGCTGACCTACAAGAACAAGGCTTTGGAGGCGGTACCGCAAGGCGTGAAGATCACCGTCACTTTCCCGACCAGCAAGGGTAAAGAAGAGGTCGAAGTCGATCTGAGCGACGAAAACGGCGAGAAGGTCGTAAAGGTCCGCGTTCCTGAAAATGCACAGTCCGGAACGGTCGAGGTGAAGGCCGCTGACCAAAAGGTGGAAATTCCAGTCACGGTCGAGGCTAAGACGAGCACTCCGGAGTCCTCCGCGACCGAGACCACCACCCCGGAATCCTCCACCAGCGAGACCACCACCCCGGAATCCTCCACCCCTTCGAGCTCCGCCCCCTCTTCCACTCCGAAGGCGGGTACTGGTTCGAGCATCACCGATAACGACAAGTGCCGTACCGCGGTGCTGGGCTGGGGTATCCCGCTGGCTGTTTTGGTTCCGGTGGGTCTGCTGGCTAATGCTGCTGTCCCGGGTCTGCGAGCTCTGCGCCACGCAGCAGGAGACTTTGTCCGTGAGGCTAACGCTCAGTTCCAGAACCAGATCGGGGTCATGAACCCGGAGCTGGCTGCTCTCCAGGCGAACTTCAACGACCAGCTGCGTCAGTTCAACACCGACATCACCCAGCTCGCATTCGGTGCAGCATTCCTGGGCCTTGGCGTTGGTGCCCTGGCACACCTGGGCACCGCCTGCAGCCCGGCGGCCACCGTGATTCCGACTAAGGCCACGACGACGAAGACCGAGAAGCCGGAAACTCCGACGCAGAAGCCGACGCAGGAGAACTCCACCCCTAAGACCACCGAGCCTGCGGCAGAGGTCACGACCTCGTCGTCTTCCGCTGCCGAGCCGACGACCTCTGAGACTACTGAAGAGCCCACGAAGGAGCCGGAGGCGGAGTCTCAGCAGTAAGCTTCGCGCTTAGCTGCGGGTCTTACCGCTGGTAGATCGACCGCTTTCCCTTCTGCTACTTAACCCGCCTTTTCTCGAAAGGGAAGAGGCGGCTTTCGTTATTTCCAGGCAAAGTGAAGCGAGTCCGGGTCTCAAGACATCGCTGTTTTCGCTTATCGACGTCACCCTGCCGCCCCTTTTTCCTGCATCGCGAAGTCGATGCCGTCCATTCCTACTCCCGCTCCTACGTCGCTCACGTCGACGACATATATCGCCTCGACCTCTGCTCCGCCCACCTCGCCGACGGCGATCGCTCCGTCGAACTCCGCAACTCCGGCTCCAGCTCCCGCGACTTGTTTATTGGGCTCGTCCTCGCCCTCGGTGGGGCAGTGGCCGCCATCATCGGTTGGGTGTACAACCAGGGGCAGGTGAAGCTGCCGAGGTAGTAACGGGGAACTGCAGAAAGGTTGTGGGTTCCTTCCCGTTAAGGAGCGGACCTGCTTGCGAAGAATATGGGATCACCGCCGATCCCTACCCAACTGCGGGTGCAGGGTCGGCGGTGGTTTTGTGTGGGTGGCAGGGGAGGCGTCGACAAGCAATTGCGCGCTTATCGACGCCTCCCTCTTCTCTTGTCCCCCAAATAGCGCTGCCTCCGGCAAGAAATTTTCGATACAACCGTCCAGCGTCTCACCTGGCATTTGGTGCGCGTGTGATTGATGTTCCCTGTTCCCGGGGCTTGTCCATGCTTTCGGGCTGGATACATTTTCTTGACGCTGCTAGTTTCTATAGCTGTGAGGAAACGTATGGTACCCGCAACTCGTCCTGAGTGAGGCCAGCGCATCTCATAGCAGGCCAGTGTCAGTGAGCTTGAGCTCATCTAACACTTGCCAGAACTCCATACTTCAGCTTATTCACTGTCTCTGGAAGGAAAACATGAACTTCGAGAGCATCACCCGCCGCCGCGGCACGTCTATCGCGGCTGCGGCTCTCTCCCTGGCGTTGGTCGCGCCGGCGGTGCAGCCGGTCGTGAACCCGTCGGGTGTTCCGGCGGCGTTTGCGCAGGATACGGCGGAGCTGGCTCCTGCTCCTGAGGTGTCGGATCAGAACGCGATCATCGACGCTGACATGATCGCCAGCGGCCGCGTCACTAAGGCCGCTAACCTGACTGATGCCCAGGGTGTTGGTAAGGGCTTGATCTCCGGTCACGTGTACATGGCTACCCCTGGTGGTAACCCGGGTGCTGCGTACGACAACGGCAACGTGAAGCTGGACGGCATTACTGTCTACGCACAGTTCCGGGATAAGGACGGCTCGTACTCGCCGATCTTCAGCGCGAAGACCCACACTGTACCGGGCTTAGTCGGCGGTAATGGTGGCCAGGGCACGTTCGCATTCGGCTCCGGCAAAAAGGGCATCACCTGGAAGGACAAACTGGGCAAGGAGCACACCTGGGCAGCCCGCACGGACCAGAAGCACCGTATCTGGGTCGAGCCGTTCACGAACGATCGTGGCAACAAGGTTGTCATGTTCCGTCAGGCCAACGGCTTCGTGCCGGGCTCCTTCAACGGCCTGGTCGAGGCGCCACTTGGTTCCTTCGGCGTCGCTGACGGAAACATTGGGCTGATGGCGGCGTTCCTCCAGGAGGTTCCGCCGAACCACGAGACCAGCTGGATGGCCGCTAAGGGTGACAAGCTGGTTGAGGACCCTGAAGGACCAATCTCCTCGGCTGCGACCCAGACCAAGGTTCCGAACACTGTTTCTGGTCGTGTCTGGCTTGAGACCGGTGGGCCAGATAAGGGCATCGTGGCAACTGGACCGTCGATGAATAGTATCGATGAGCCCGCCGACGGTTACACCGTGTACGCGTCTACCCTGACCAAGGACGGCGCAGCAGCGAACCAGAAACTGCATGAGCAGTACAAGGACAACCCGAGCAAGCTGGCCGCAGAGACCAAGAAGATGCTCGAGGACCACCCCGAGTACATCCTCAAGACCGTCCACGGAAAGACAGACCGAGATGGCCGCTATACCCTGCGCTTCGGCAAGTATGAGAAGGGGCAGGTACGCGAGGACATCCTCAACCCGAACCATGTGTTCGTGTGGGTGGAGAACAAGGACGGTGTGGTCCAGAACGGTTATACCGGTTTCCACACTCCGATCTTCCGGCGTTTCGACGGCGGCGGCAACTTCCGCCCGGAGGCAATTCCTGCTGAGAACCAGCTGCCGATCAACTGGGGCAATGGTATCGGATTCCAGAACCTGAACTCCCTGTACAACGTCAACTACGGCATCATGCCGTACACCCCGGTGTCGATCAAGGCGGACTACAACGCGACCGACAAGCCGGCTGCCCCGGGCACCACGGTGACCCCGGAATTCAGCGGCGACCTGTCGCCCTTGTCGTCAAAGGTTGAATGGCGTGACCAGAAGCGCAACGTTCTTAAGACCTGCGAACTTGACCAGTCCAAGGGCATTAAGGCACAGGTCGCCGCGTGCACCTTCGACATCCCGGACGATGCCAAGAAGGGTGACTTCTACAACGTTGTTGTGGTCTCGGGTAATAACGACGTTTCCGCATGGTCCGTCCTCGTAACCGACAAGGCTTCGGAAGAGTTCGAGCCTGCTTATGAGGAGAAGCTGGTTGTTCCGGGTGAGGAGACGAAGTCTTCCCCGACGTTCAAGGACAAGGACGGCAAAGACGCGAAGGCTCCTGAAGGATCCAAGTTCGCGATCCCGGAGGACTTCAAGGCTCCTGAGGGCTACGAGGTCAAGATCGATGAGAACACCGGTGAGATTACGGTGACCTTCCCTGATGGGTCGAAGCTGAACAAGGACACCGTTGAGGAGTTTGATGTTCCA
>NZ_JALXWY010000025.1:0-18748 GCF_025144155.1 Corynebacterium sp. p3-SID1194 | reverse complement strand
TCGCAGGCGGCTCCACCGAAACCCCAGCTCATCAGGGCTGGGGTTAATTCTTTTGGTTCAGGCGGTAGTACACCTGGCGGCGCACGCGCGCGACGGTGTCGCCCTCCTCGTCGACGATGTCCACGTCGAACCAGTGGAGGTACTTGTCACCGCCGGCTGTCTTTTCCTTGATGAGCTCGTAGGTCTCATCGGGGATGCGCATGTCAGCGGTGAGTGTGCCGCGACCGGGCTTCACAAACTCGATTTCGCCGGCGGTGTCCCAGACCTTGTAGTCCTTGCCCAAGCGGTGCATGGAGGCGAGCATGAAGAACGGGTCAGTCATGGCGGACATGGTGCCGCCGAAGGCGACGCCCATGGCGTTCTTGGTCAGCATGTTCGGCTTGTGGGTGACCACGACGCGGGTGCCGTCATCGGTGAATTCCTTGATCTTCACGCCTGCGCCGAGAAGCGGGGGCCAGAACTGCATGAAGTTCTTGAGCTGTCGCGCGGAGAAATGGGCCACTGTCGGGTGCTCCTATGCGTATCGGGGTGTGTGCCAATTCACGAAGGAACTATACGCTGACCCCGTGGGCAGCTCAGCTGGTTGCGGCTAGTTATCGCGGCGGGATTCGGGGAGGAACCGCGGCATGACCTTGCCGGTGGGGTTGCGGGGGAGGAAGTCGACGAAATTGACGTCGCGGGGGATGGAGTGGTGGGCGAGTTTGTCGCGGACCCAGTCGCGGACGGCGTCGGGGGTCAGGGAGCGGCCGGCGTCGTCGTCGGAGCGGACGACCCAGACGGCGACGCGCTTGAAGGTGTCGTCGTCGTCGACTCCGCTGGCGTAGACGTCGGCGATGCCGGGCATGGGCTCGAGGGTCTCTGTGACGGATTGGGGGTGGACGTTCTCGCCGCCGATGATGATCATGTCGTCGTTGCGGCCGAGGACGTGGAGGCGGCCTTGGTCGTCGAAGTAGCCGCGGTCGCCCATTTCGATCAGGCCGTCGATCATGACGAGGGGGGTCTCAGGGTTGGAGTAGCCCTTGAGGGCGGTCTCGTTGTTGAGGAAGATACGGCCGGGTTGGCCTTGGGGGACTTCGTTGCCGTCGTCGTCGTAAAGCTTGATGATGCTGCCCGGCACGACGCGGCCAGCGGCGGTGGGGTGTTCAGCGACATCATCGGCGGTGGCGATGGTGGCCAGCGAGAGCTCGGTCGAGCCGTAGATATTGGCCAAGATGGGGCCGAAGCGTTCGTGGACGCGCGCGACGACATCGGGGGTCAGGGCGTTGCCCGACGACGCGATCCATTTCAGCGACGAGGTATCCCACTGCTCATTGTCGGGAAGGTCGAGCATCTGCTTGTAGAAGATCGGGGAGGAGATCAGCCCGTCGACGCGGAAGTCTTGGATCTGCTTCATCGCGGTCGCCGGGTCGAATTCGCGCTGGGTGACGATCGTGGAGCGCGAGCCCAGGCCCACGATGAGCGTCGCCCAACCCCACGTGTGGAACATCGACGCGGATTGCAGCAGCGTCTGGTTCGAGTACCACGGCACGGCGGACAGCAGCCCGGTGAGCACGAACGGCACTTTGGGTTCGGTGCGCAGAATTCCTTTCGGCACGCCGGTCGTGCCCGAGGACATCAGGACGATGTCGCCTTGAGTCGGGAGGAGCGGAAGTTTCGGCAGGTCAGCGTCAGAAGCAAGAAGCTTATCGACGCTTCCCTCACCCTTCCCGCCGTATCCCCACACCACAGTCACATTCTCCATGGCCGGGTGATCGGCCGGGATGCGGTCGGCGAATTCGGCGTCGATGAACAAGACGTTGATGTCATTTTCTTCGATGCAGCCGGCGAGCTGCTCTGGCGAGGAACCGACATTGAGCAGGAATGCGGCGCCGCCGGCGTAGCTCTTCGCCGCGAACGGAATAATGAAGTGGCGACCGTTGCGCGCCATGATGCCGACGCGCAGTTCGCGCAGGTTGGCATCGCGCTTGTGCTTGACGAGCCACCGGGCGAGTTTCCGGGAGGCGTCGCGGAGTTGTTGGTAGGTGAGGAGACCGGAGTCGTCGATAAGCGCGGTGCGTTCCGGGCAGCAGCGTGCACCTTGTTCGACTTCGCGGGCGGCGGTGATGCCCCAGCGAGGCAGGTCGCCGAAGCCGCGGAGGAAGACTCCGAAGCCGCCCTCGAAGCTGACGATACGGCGCCGCACGATCAGTGATGCGAGTTCCGCGAAGGCGCCGATGCGCTGGATGGGGGTGTAACTGCTCTGGTTGGCCATGGATGTGAGCCTTTCGTCGTCCGGGGTGCGGGGAGCCGAGTTCCGTTAATTTCGTCTCGTTAGGCGTATCACACCGTTATCGTTTTGAGTGGGATATTTTGTTAATTCCCCGCGAAAAAATAGTGACTGGAGATAAAAATGTAATTATTGTGGCCTGTGTGGCAGTGGTTTGTGTAGCATTCCAGTCGGAGAAACCGACCACCCAACTGTGAGGCGGTTCCCGCCCCGACAGGTATCAGGTACACCGACCAGCAGAAAGTTGATGCACAATGCTCACCCAGACTCGCCGTCGCGTCACCGCCTTCGTCGCCGCCGCTTTGATGGGCGCCGGAATCATCGCGGGGCCGGCCACCCCGAATGCCCATGCCGACAACGGCAACATGGTCATCTTCGGTGATTCCGTCGTCGCCGACGCGCCGTCGCTCGAATACCTCAGTGCCCGCGTCGGCCTGCACCCGAACGGCAAATCCGACCCGGCACGCTGGTGCCCGACGAGCGCCAATAACTTCGGCAAGCAGGCCGCCCGCCGCCTCGGCTTGCAGCCGCGCGATTTCTCCTGCCCCGGTGCGGTGAGCATCTCCCGCGGCCCGAATATCTCCGCGCAGATCGACCGCGCGGTCCGCGAACGCGGCCTCGACCGCAACACCAAGCGCGTCGTGCTGCAGACCGGCTTCAACGACACCTACAACCACCGCGGCGAGCACCCGAATACTGTGCGCCGCAATTACGTGAACTTCATGCGCCCGCAGGTGGACAAGATCCGCCGCGCCGCGCCGAACGCCCGTATCCAGATTGTCGGCTACCCGACGATCACTGGCGGCGACCGCGTCTGCCTGTTCCACATCGGCCCGAATATGTACGACGCCACCCCGATCCCGGAAGTCGCTTACTGGGAGAACCTCGCGCAGTGGATGAACCAGGATCTGGCGCGCGCGACGGGCACCCAGTTCGTGGACCTGAAGCCGGGCACCGCGAAGAACGGCATGTGCGCACGCGACGGTGACCGCGAGTTCGCCGGTCTCATCGACTTCTACGCTGGCCCGGGCAACGCGCCGGTGCACGTGACGCAGCGCGGGCACGCTCGCGTGGCGGGAATCGTCGCAGCGTCCTAGCGCAGATTTCCCTACGCTCGGGAGCATGACGAATAACGAGCAGACCGAGCAAACAGTCAAGGGCGTCATCGCCCGCGAAAAGGGCGCGGATGTGGTGATCGCGGACATCGTGATTCCCGCGCCGGGCCCGAACGATGTCGTGGTCACAGTTCAGGCCACCGGCGTGTGTCACACGGACCTCGCGTACCGCGACGGCGATATCGAGGACGCGTTCCCGTTCCTCCTCGGCCATGAAACCGCCGGTGTCGTCGAGACCGTCGGCGAGGACGTCACGCACGTCGCGCCGGGTGATTTCGTGGTCCTCAACTGGCGCGCAGTGTGCGGGGAGTGCCGCGCGTGCCGCAAGGGGGACACGAAGAATTGCTTCGACACGCACAACGCGTCCAAGGGCATGACGCTTATCGACGGCACCCCTGTGACCCCCGCCCTCGGCATCGGCTCGTTCGCCGAAAAGACCCTCGTGCACGAAAAGCAGTGCACCAAGGTGAACCCTGACGAGGACCCGGCTGCTGCCGGTCTACTGGGCTGCGGCATCATGGCCGGTCTCGGCGCCGCGGTGAACACCGGCGATATCCAGCGCGGCGAGACTGCCGCCGTCTTCGGTCTCGGCGGAGTGGGGCTGGCCGCCGTCGCGGGTGCGTCGTTGGCTGGAGCTCGAAAGGTGATCGCGGTGGACGTCGATAAGCGCAAATGCGATGCGGCCGCGAAATTCGGCGCGACCGACGCGATCTGCAGCAAAGACATGAGCGAAGACGAGGTCATCGACCGCGTCCGCGAGCTCACCGGCGGCTTCGGCCCCGACGTGACCATCGACGCCGTCGGCATCCAGCCCACATGGCGCCAGGCGTTCTACTCCCGTGACCTCGCCGGACGCATGGTCATGGTCGGCGTGCCCAACCAGACCGACCACGTGGACATCCCCGCCATCGACCTCTACGCCCGCGGCGGCTCCATCAAGCCCGCCTGGTACGGCGACTGCCTGCCTGAACGCGATTTCCCCACCTACGTCGACCTTCACCTGGACGGGCGGTTCCCGCTCGGAGAATTCGTCTCCGAACGCATCGGCTTGGGCGATATCGAAGGCGCATTCACCAAGATGAAGCAGGGCGACGTGCTGCGCTCTGTCGTTGAGTTTTAAGGGAGTGCTCATGAAGATTGAAAACGTAGTCACATCCGGCCTGTTCAAGCTCGACGGCGGTGAATGGGAGGTGGACAACAACGTCTGGATCGTCGGCGACGACTCCGAGGTCCTCATCATCGATGCCGCGCACGACGCCGAAGCCATCGCGAAGGTGGTGGGGGACCGCAAGGTATCGGGCATCATCGCGACGCACGGCCACAACGACCACGTCGACGCCGCGCCGCTTTTAAGCAAGCTTGTCGACGCCCCCGTCTACCTCCACCCCGGCGACGACATGCTATGGGGCGACGCCAACCCGTCCGAGCCCTTCGAACCGCTTTCTGACGGTCAGGTCTTCCACATCGCCGGCACCGAGCTCAAGGTGCTGTCGACCCCCGGCCACTCGCCCGGCTCCGTCGTCCTCTACGCGGAGGAAGCCGGCGAGCTCTTCTCTGGCGACACCCTCTTCCAAGGCGGTCCCGGTGCGACGGGGCGCAGCTTCTCGTCGTTTGACACCATCATCGAGTCCCTGCAGAAATCTGTCCTCGACCTGCCGCCCGAAACCGTGGTTCGCACTGGCCACGGCGACAGCACCACCGTCGGCGAAGAGGCCCCGCACCTTGAGGAGTGGATCCGGCGCGGCTACTAAGCGCCGATACTAGGCGCCCAAACTAGCCGCAGTTCCTAGCTCTGGACCGTCTTCTTCAGCTCGCCGTTGATGACCTTGCGGAAGTCCTCGATCGGCAGCGCGCCGCCGATGAACTCGTCGTTGACGATGAAGCCCGGCGTGCCCGTGATACCTAGGCCCTGCGCGTAGTCGAGGGCTTCGTCGAGCGCCTTGTCGTATTTGTCGCTGGTGGCGTCGGCGCGGAATTTCTCGATATCCGGCACACCCGCCGCTTCGGCGAAGCGCACGAAGTCCTCGATGCCGTAGCCCGGGTGGCCCTGCGTTCCGGCAGCTTCCTCGAAATACGCCTTCTTGTAATCCTCGAACTTGCCCTGCTCAGCCGCCGCGCGGCCCGCACGCGCCGCAGCGTGCGCCGCGTCGCCGTTGATCGGCATGTCGTTCCACTCGATGCGCACGAAGCCCTTATCGACGTACTCCGCCATCAACTCCGGCTCCGTCTCGTGCGCGTGGCGGATGCAGAACGGGCAATCCCAGTCCGTGAACTCCGCGATCACGACGGGCGCATCCACGGCACCCACCGCGAACGGGTCATTCGGGTCACGCCGTGCCGAATTCGAAATGTCCTGCCGCGACGTGATCTCCGAGCCTGGCCCGTGAATCAGCGCGGCTTCCTCGCTGGCCTCCGGCTCGGCGAAATCGGTGCCCGGCGTCGCCTTCTCCGGGGTCTCCGTCACAGGCGTGGAGTTCTTCTCCGGCAGCTCACCTGACTCGTACGCCTGCGACGCACGCTCGTAGCCCTGGTGGTCGCCGATCAAATAGCCACCCAAACCGGTGCCCAAAGCCAGCACCGCGGCGAATCCCCACATCAGGGGCGGGACTTTTGCCCCGCCGCGGTCGTTGCTGTTGGTGGTGCTGGCAGTGGCCGACTTCGCGCTCATGGCACCAATCTTAGTCTCCGGAGGCGCTAGTGCTCGCCCCGGGGCTCGGCTTCCGGTGGCTGGTGCGGCGCCGGCGGCACAGCATTCTGCAGGGCCACCGCCCGTGCGAGACGCGCGTACCGCAGCTCCTGCTCACGGAACCGCACCCACGTGGACAAAGTGGTGAAGAAAAACGCGATGATCAGCGTGTACAGCATCAGGTCGGTGCCGCGGGCGACACCCAGCCAATTGGCGACGACCGTGACATCGTCGGGGCGCAGAATCGCCCACACAGCCGCGATCACCAGCAGGACGAAACCGAGCTTCACCCACGCTTTCGCGTTGGCTTTCTTGCGGTTGGTGAAAAAGTACAGCGCCAGCGCGAACGCGGCGAGCAGCAACAGGATCTGGATCATGGGAGCCTCCTGGCGACGAGTCCGTCGGCAAGAATATTCACGCCGTTGACCAGCGACTGGCCCTTAGACATGGAGTATTCGGTGTAGAGGATGTCCACGGGTTCCTCCGCGACGCGCCAGTTCAGTTTGTCCATCATGGTGACGATCTCGGAGGCATGCGACATCCCGTTCATGCGGATATTCATTTCCGCGGCCACTTTCGCGTTGAACGCGCGCAGGCCGTTGTGGGCATCGGTAAGCCCGAGCCTCCGGCTGCGCGGCGAGAGGAACACGACGGTTTTCAGCACGACGCGCTTGATCCACGGAACGTTGTCGGTGGCGGCGCCATCGGCGAAACGCGTGCCGACGACAATATCCACCGGCTCCGTCCGCAGCCGCTCCACCATGCGCACGACGTCCGCGACCTGGTGCTGCCCGTCGGCATCGAAGGTGACGAAGTAGCGCGCCCCCGGCTGTGCCCGCGCATACTCCACGCCGGTCTGGATCGCCGCGCCTTGCCCGAGGTTCACGGGGTGGTTGACCAGGTGCGCACCTGCGGCGTGAATGGCAGCCGCGGAATTGTCGGCGGAGCCGTCGTTGACCGCGACGATATTGGGGAATGTCTGCAACGCATTGCGCAGCACGTCACCGATGACGGGGCCTTCGTTGTAGCAGGGCACGACGAGCCACGTGTCATCGAAGGGTCGCTGCTGGGTCATGAACGCAAACTCTAGTCCCCGCGGTGGAAAAGACGCGAGTACACGCGCCGCATGGCCCCCAGAGGGAGGGCGCGGTAAAGGTTGCGCGCGGCGTAATTCACGACGGCACGCGGGCGCGAGATCAGCCCGTAGCTCACCAGCGCGCGCTGCATGGCGCGCTCCGCACGCCGGGTTTCGGGCGTTGTGCGGCGTTTCATCTGCGCGTCGTTCACTCGGAAGTAGGTCAGCGGTTCCGGCAGGTTATGCAGCTTCTTGCCGCCAGCGACAAGGCGTGCCCACAGGTCGTAGTCCTCCATGTTGTGCATGGGACGGTAGCCGCCGATATCGCGCACGTCAGCTGTGCGCATGAGCACGGAGGGGTGGTTCATCGGCGAGTTGATTTTCGCGTACCGCGCGATCGCATCGTGGGTTTCGGGCAGGCGCCGCACGCCGCCGAGGGTGTCGCCGTCGAATTCCTGCATGGCGGTGCCGAGGACGGAGATTTCTGGGTGCGCAGCCATGAAATCCAGCTGTTTTTCTAGCCGTTGCGGGTATGCGGCGTCGTCGGAATCGAGACGCGCGACGAATTCGGTGTCCACGGCAGCCAGACCTTCGCGCAAGGCGATGCCGAGCCCGCGGTTTTCAGGCAAGGTCACGGTGTCCACAGACGCCAAGAGCTTATCGACGTCCTCTTGCACCTCTCCGTCCCTCACCACCAACACTCTTTCCGGTGGGCGTGTCTGGGCGTCGATGCTGTTCAAGGCGTGAGAGAGCTCGTCTGCCGTGGTGTTGCGGTAGACGGACATGAGGACGGTGACAGTGCCGGGGCGCAGGTCGTGGGTGCTGGTCATGCGCGCTCCCGTGCGGCGTCGATAAGGTAGCGGCCGTAGCCCGATTTCAGCATTGGTTCGGCGAGTTCCTCCAGGGCAGCAGCATCGATGAAGCCTTGGCGGAATGCGGCCACCTCGGGTGATCCGATGATGGTGCCGGTGCGCTTCTGGATCACCTCGACATACGAGCTGGCTTCGCTCATGGAGTCGATGGTGCCGGTGTCCAGCCACACGTCGCCGCGGTGCAGGCGGTGGACTTTCAGATCGCCGCGGCGCAGGTAGGTCTCATTGACGCTGGTGATTTCCAGTTCGCCGCGTGCGCTCGGAGCGATGGTCTTCGCGATCTCCACCACGTCATTGTCGTAGAAGTACAGCCCCACCACCGCGAAACTGGACTGCGGGCGCTCGGGCTTTTCCTCGATGGCGGTGGCGGTGCCGTGCTCGTCGAAGCTGACCACGCCGTAGCGCTCTGGGTCGGAGACCTCGTAGGCGAAAATGGCGCCGCCGTCAGGGTCGAAAGCTTCGCCCATCAGGCGGGACAGTTCGGCGCCGTCGAAGATATTGTCGCCAAGCACCAGCGCCACGGAGTCGTCGCCAATGAAGTCCTCACCGATGATGAAGGCTTGTGCGAGCCCGTCGGGGGAGGGCTGGACGGCGTAGTCGAGCATGAGGCCCCAAGCAGAGCCGTCGCCAAGCAGACGCTTGAATGCGTCCTGGTCTTCCGGCGTGGTGATGATCAAGATTTCGCGAATCCCCGCGCTGATCAGCGTGGACAGCGGGTAGTAGATCATCGGCTTGTCGTAGATGGGCATGAGCTGCTTCGAGATGCCCTTCGTGATCGGGTACAGCCGCGTGCCCGACCCGCCGGCGAGAATAATGCCCTTCATGGTTGGGAGTTTAGCTACCCCATGTACAGGGCGAGCGCCACGCGCCAGTTGGTCGGCGTGAATCCGGTCGCCTCGATCTTGTCGAGCGTCAGCGTCGACTCCGCAGGCCGCGGCGCCTCGGGGCCGAATTCCGCCTGGTACTCGGCGGAGCTGACCGGGTGGACGTCGGCGGGATCGGCGCCAGCAGCGACGAAGACGGCCATGGCGATCTCGTCGCGCGTCGCCGCGTCGCCGCTGGAGGTGATGTTGTAAATGCCGTAGTCGGCGTCTGCCTCCAGCAGGTGCACGATTCCCTTCGCGAGGTCCTCCGCCCACGTCGGACGCCCGCGCTGATCGTTGACTACCTTCGGTGAAACTCCCTTGTGCGCCAGCCGCGCCATCGTGGCCATGAAATTGCCGCCGTCGCCGAAAACCCAGCTCGTGCGCACAATATAGTGCTTCGCAGCCGCGGCAGCCGCAGCTTCGCCCGCGCTTTTCGACGCCCCGTACACCCCCAACGGACTCGGCACCTCATCCTCTGTGTGCTCTGCCACCGTCCCGTCGAAGATGTAGTCGCTGGAGACGTTCACCAAGGTCAGGTCGTACCTGTTGGCCACCTGCGCGAGCTTCGCAGGGCCAAGCGCGTTGACCTCCCACGCCGCGGTGCGCCCGTCTGCGCTTTCAGCCCCGTTGACATCGTTGAATGCCGCCGCATTGATGATCGCCGAATACTGCGACCAATCACGGCTTTCCAGCATCTTCTCCACTGGCCAGGTGAGATCGAAGTCGGTGTGTCCGCAGAGCTCCGCGTCCGGCAGCAGTTTCTGCAAAGCGCGCCCCAACTGACCATTCGCCCCGAGGATGAGGGGTTGGTGGGGAGGGACAGGGGAGGCGTCGATAAGCGGCGGATGGGCGAGGTCCTTGGGCGAGACTTCTGTGGGCTCGAGCGGCCAGTCGATCTCCTTGTACGAGCAGAACGCGTAACGAGCCTCCGGCGACCAGCGCGCATTGCACAAATAGATGTAGGTCGTCGCGTCCTCGAGCGCCTGGAAGCCGTTCGCGACCCCGCGCGGCACGAACACCGCGGTGTCGGGCCCGATCTCGCAGCCGAAAGTCTCGCCGTACGTCGCCGAGCCTTCGCGCATGTCCACCCACGCGCCGTAGACGCGCCCCGTCGCCACCGAGACGTACTTGTCCCACGGCTCCGCGTGCATTCCACGCGTCGCACCTTTTGCGGCGTTGAAGCTGACGTTGTTCTGCTCCACGCGCAGGTCAGGCGTACCCGCCCAATTCTCCTTGAACCACCCGCGGTTATCGCCGTGAACCGTGAGCTTATGGACCGTGAGCCCCTCGATGCGCGTTGCCGTCATGCCCGCCACCTTACTGGCCGCGCGCCGCGTAGCCCTGCTCAACAGCGTCCTTCGCGTCGCGCCACCACGCCGCGTTGTCGCGGTACCACGCGATCGTCTCCTCCAAACCCTCGCGCATCGAGCGCTTCTGCGGCCGCCAGCCGAGCTCACGTGCGAGTTTCGACGCGTCCATCGCGTACCGTTGATCGTGCCCCGGCCGGTCCGCGACATGCTCGTACTCGCCGCCCAACAACTCGCAGATGAGCTCGATGATCTCCTTATTCGAATGCTCGCCGTCCGCGCCGATGTTGTACGTCTCGCCTTTTCGACCGCGGTCCAGGATCGCGAGCACCGCGTCATTGTGGTCGTCCACATGAATCCAATCGCGCACATGCTCGCCCGTGCCGTAGAGCTTCGCCGGGCGCCCCGTCAGCAGATTCGTGATCTGCCGCGGAATGAATTTCTCCACGTGCTGGTACGGGCCGTAATTATTCGAGCAATTCGAAATCGTCGCATTGACCCCGAACGACCGCACCCACGCGCGCACCAGGTGATCCGACCCAGCCTTCGTCGCGGAATACGGCGACGATGGCCGGTACGGCGTCTCCTCCGTGAACCGTGTCGCCTCGTCGATGGCGAGGTCGCCGAACACCTCATCCGTCGAGACGTGGTGGAACCGGTTGCCGTACGTGCGAGCCGCTTCCAACAGCGTGAACGTACCCACCAGGTTCGTCTGCACGAATGGCGACGGGTCGCGCAGCGAGTTGTCGTTGTGCGACTCCGCCGCGAAATGCACGACCGTGTCCGCATCCGCGCACAGCTTATCGACGAGCCCCCGATCCTCCACCCTCCCCTCCACCAGTTCGACCCTCTCTTCGGGGAGCCCCGCCAGATTCTTAGCGTTGCCCGCGTACGTCAACGCGTCCAGCACCACGATCTTCGTCTCCGGCTGGCGGTGTGCCACCATCCGCACGAAATTCGCGCCGATGAAACCGGCGCCGCCTGTCACGAGCATCGTCGAGCTGGCGTTGGTCGGCGAAGCAGCCGGGGGATGAGCTGGGTCGTGAGTCATGAGGGCCATGCTATCCCGTCGCCGGTCTTGCGCCGTGCAGCTCTGGCGAACTGCGCTTTCACCGCGGGGACAGGGGCCATTTCGGGTCGGGGCGGTTCAGTTGGTGTGCTGGGTGGCTGCCGTGCTCGTTGCCCCCCTGGCCGTCCTCGCCCCACCAGTCAGACTTGCCAGGTGCACCGCCGCACCAGCGAGCGGGCCGACAGTGAGCGCGCCAATCACCGTTTCTGTGACTCCGATGCCGAGCGCTACTGGGAGCGCGAACAACAGACCGAACGCCACGACTGCTCCAGTGACCCACCCAGCGACGTACCAGGCGTGCTGCTCTAAAGCTAAAACGGCGGTGCCGGTAATGATGAGAGCGCCCATGAGCGCCGAAGCGAACGTCAAAAGCCCGAGGGGAAGACCGGGGACGAAGAGCTCGGGCGGGAAGAACACCCGCAGAATCCACGGGCCGACCAGCCACGCCGCGACGAACCCGACGGCGCCGACGCTGAGGATCGTGCCAATCGGCACCGCGAGCGAGGAGTAGATGCGGTCGCGCTGTTCCACGAACCGAACCACCAGCGCAGACTGGAAGCGCTGCAGCGGAACTAGCACCGGAGCACGCGTGAGCAACACCGCTTGGTTGATCGCGGCGACAGCGGCGCCCGTTCCGGCGGTGGTGCCGTCGCCGGCGGCGAACGCAGCGGTGGTCATGGCAGGAAAACCCGTGATCAGAAGAGCTGAAGCGCCGGTGGCTAAGACCGCGGACAGGACACGGCGGACAAATGTCGGGCGGTCGACGTCGAGAGCTGCGCGGATCTGCCCGCGGGCTTGCTTCGATGCGGCGAGGATGGCCACCCACGACACCGCACCGATCACCGTGATGGCCAGAAACGCCGGCAGGCCCCACCCGGCAGCCCAGGCGACACCGGCCAGAACGAGTCTGATGCCTGAGTCGAGAGCGACGAGTCCGGCATATTGGTTCCAGAGGTTCGCGCCACTCAAGATGCCGGACAGAACTGCCTGGAAGACGTAGCTAGCTAGGCCGAAAACCAGGAGCCCCGTGGCCAGGGCAGGGGAGGGCGGGACGAAGTGCGCCATCGCGACGGCGCCCGCGGCCAAGGTCACAGTAGCGACCGTCGCAGCTGCGAAACCAGCCAGACGCCAGGGGTTCGCTGACCCCCGCACACCGCGTTCGCGAGCGGAGGCGACTGCGCGGGTGGTCTCCTGCGTGATCCCGTCGATGAACCCGGCCGACGCGAAGAATAAGCTCCAGTACGCCTGGAACAGCGGCATCTGGGTCTCCGCGTCGAGGGACCACGACGCGACCCACAGCACCACGAAGCCGGATAGCGCGGCGAACAGGGTCGCGAAAGACAGGGATTTCATCGAGGGGTAACTCTACCCGCGACCCCCAAAGAGATCCTGACCCCAGTATTCGCCGTCGGCGGTGCCGTGGGGGACAGCGAAGACGGCGGACCCGATGTGGGTGATCCACTCGTTGAGGCGGTCGGCGCTGTCGAGCCTTTGCTGAATGGGGTCGAACTGTCTCAACGGGTTCTTCTGGAAGCAGATGAACATCTGTCCCGCATTGGACGTGCCGCGGGAATCAGGGCCGGGCGGCATGTCGTAGTTGTAGGGGCGGCGGAAGATGCGCTCTGCGGGATCCGTCGACTTGGCGCGCGCCATGTGCGAATTCGGGTCGATGACGGGCAGACCGAATTCGTCGCGGGCGTCTAGATCGGGCTCGTCGAATTCGTCGGTGCCGCTCAACGGGGCACCGTTGTCGAGTCGCCTGCCGGAGACTACTTCGCGGGAGGGGCGGTCGAGGATGTCCCATTCGTCGAGAAGCATTGCTATACGACGCACCACCATCGCCGTACCTCCCTTCGTCCAGGCGGGGCCTTCGTCGATCCAGACGACGCTGTCGAATTCGTCGACCGCCGGGTTGCCCGTGCCGTCGAGCTGCCCGAAGAGATTGCGCGGCGTTTCGCCCGGCTGGATCGAGCCGCGCGCGTGGAGGAAGCCGTCCTGGACCCATGCGACGTCGGCGTAGCTGCGTGCGCCTTTGACCATGAAGCGGGCGGCATGCGCCACGGTGAAGCGGTCGTCGGCGCAGACCTGCAGGCAGATATCGCCGCCGGACCACTCTTCGCGCAGCTCGTCGCGGCTGTAGGCCGGTAGTTCGGCGAGCCAGTCGGGCGCCTCGTCCGCGAGATCGAGCTTGTCGAGCAGGCTGCGTCCGTACCCGACGGTGATCGTCAGGTTCGCTGTCGACTGGAGATTCTCCGGCTCGAGGTCGGCGAGCCCCGCGCGGCCGCCGCACATGCGTCGCGCGTCGTCGGTCCACAGGCGCATGAGGCGCACGACGTCTTCGCGCGTCTGCTTGTTGTCTTTGATCGTGAACGCGATCAGCTTGCAGAACGACTGTTGCGGCGTCGCGATCCCCGCCTGGTGCTCCCCGTCGAACGCCACCGTCGTTTCGGGCCACGCAGCAGCAGGCTTATCGACGCCTCCCGCTTCCCCTTCCTCCGCGCACGCACTCGCACCGACTGCCGCCGCCGTCGCAGCGCCCGCGATGCCGACACCACGCAGGAACGCCCGACGCGACGGCGCAGCTGAGTCCGTCGGCGCGGAAGGGTTAGTGCTGTCCGTGGGAATCGTGCTCACCGCCGTGTTCGTGGTCTCCGCCGTGCTCGTGCTCAGCGTGGCCGGCGTGCTCGCCGTGCTCGTGGCCCGCGTGGTCGCCGTGGCCACCCGCGTAGTCCTCTTCGCCGGAAGGCTGCTCGCGCACCGGGAATTCAGTGGTGAGCTCGGAACCATCACCCATGACCAGGTTGAACGTGAGTGCGTCGCCGGCCTGGATTGGGGCGGGGTAGTTCATGATCATGAAGTGTTCGCCGCCGGGAGCGAGCTCCTGGGAGCCGCCAGCCGGGATGGTGAAACCGCCTTCTTTCTCGCGCATCTGACTGTCGACGACTTCGTGCAGTTCTGTGGAGGCGCCTTCGAGATCCGGGGCGGTGAAGGACTCTACCGTGATGTCTTTGTCGGACGAGTTGGTGAGGGTTCCGAAGCAAGCGGTCATGTCGGAGTGCTCTTCTTTGGCGCGGCAGTAGCCGTCGGCAAGCGAAATGGAGGACGCTTCCTGCTCTGCGTTGTTGGCTTCGGGTGCGGCGGAGGAAGCGGAGCCGTCCTGCGCCTCGTTGTTGGTGCCGTTTTCGCTCCCGCAGCCGGCGAGAGCAATGGATGCGGCGCACATGGTGGCAGCGAGTGCAGTGATCTTTTTCATGTGGGGCCCTTTCCCTGATAGCGTTTCTGCTTCAGGGTTAGTCGGAAGTTGTGGTCCGAAAGTTCCATGGGGGCGTGACTAATCGCCGATGCGGGCGTCGAGCCAGCTGTAGATGAGGGACTCAACCCGTGCGACCTGCTCGTTGTCTGCGGCGCCGGCGTGGCCGCCAGCGGTGTTTTCGAAGTAGTCGACGGGCTGTCCTGCCTTCCCGAGAGCAAGCGCGAAGGTACGTGCGTGGGCGGGGTGAACGCGGTCGTCGCGGGTCGAGGTGGTCACGAGTGCCGGCGGGTACGTCGCGGCGGACGCTGGTGCGATGTTGTGCAGCGGTGACCACGTCTCGATTGCGGCGCGTTCCTCCGAGTTGTCGGGGTCGCCGTACTCGGCCATCCAGGACGCGCCGGCGGACAGGGTGTGGTAGCGGAGCATGTCGGTGAGCGGAACCTGGATCACGGCTGCGCCGAAGAGTTCGGGGTACTGGACGAGTGCGCCGGAGGTGAGGAGTCCGCCGTTGGAGCCGCCGCGAATGCCCAGTTGGGCCGGGGTGGTGTAGCCGCGGGCGACGATGTCCTCGAGGACGGCGCGGTGGTCCTCCCACACCTTGTGACGGTTCGTTTTCACCACCTGGGAGTGCCACTCGGGGCCGAATTCACCGCCGCCGCGCAGATTAGGCTGCACGTAGAAATAGCCGCGCTCCAGCCACGCGGCGCCGCGGACGGCTGAGTAGGCAGGAGTGAGGGAGACTTCGAAGCCGCCGTACCCGCCGACGAGGGTCGGGCGCGCGCCAAGGGAGAAGTCGCCGGTGATGAAGTACGGGATCCTCGTGCCGTCGGCGGAGGTGGTCCAGTGTTGGCGGGTTTCGATGCGGGAGGCGTCGAAAAGCGATGGTGCGCGGCGCGCGACTTTACCGTTGCGCAACAATGTCGACGGGGTGGAAAACGACGACGCGTTGATCCAGACTTCGTCGCCGTCGAGGGGGCTGGTGCTCACGACGTGGGCGGTGGCGGTGTCGGGAAGCGAGAGCTCGGTGCGCTCCCAAGTGCCCAGGTCGAAAGAGTTGATGCGCGTCGCTACGTCGTCGAGAGTGGTCACCAATAGCGACGACGCGGTGAACGACACATCTTCCACGGTGGTGCCGCGGACAAGCACGCGCACGTCGCGGTCTCCGGCGAGGAACCGGTCGAGCTCGATGACGCCGAGTTCGCCGCCGGCCAGACCCGCGAATTCGGTGCGGGGAAGCAGGAAGAGCCACTGGCGGTGGGGGATGGGGGTGCAGTTGGTGGGGACGTCGATAAGCGTGTCCTCGATGTACGTGCGCTGGTTGTAGAAATCGAGCGCGCGCGTGAAGATGGTGCGTTCGAAGCCCGGCGTGTGGTCGCGGGCGGCCCCGACGGCGACGTCCGAGCGTTCGCCGCGGAAGATCACGGGGGCGTCGCGCAGGTCCGTGCCGCGCTGCCAGCGACGCACTTCGACGGGGTAGCCGGAGGTGGTGAGCGTTTCGCCGCCGAGGTCCGTGCCGACGAAGAGCGTGTCGCGATCAACCCAGCTGACCTCGGTTTTCGCTTCGGGGAGTTCGAAGCCGCCGAACGTGCGGGTGGCGAGGTCGAATTCGCGCACGACGACCGCGTCCGCCCCGCCGCGCGACAGCCGGACGAGCGCGCGGTCGTGTGCGTGGGGACGCACGGCCGCGCCTTTGAACACCCAGTCTTCCGCTTCGTCCGCAGCGAGCTTATCGACGTCCAGTAGCACCTCCCACCCCTTTTCCTCCAGGTAGTCCTCCGTGGTGGTCCGGCGCCACAGACCGCGCGGGTGCTCCCGGTCGCGCCAAAAGTTGTAGAGGAAGTCCCCGCGGCGCGTGACGTACGGGATGCGGTCGTCCGTGTCGAGGATGCCGCGGATGCGCTCCGCGAGTGCGGCTGTGTCGCGATCAGCTGCTGTGCGTTCCTCTGTCTCGCGCGACCAGCTCGTGGCCCAAGCGAGGGCTGCGTCGCCGGTGATGTCGTCGAGAAGCGATGGCTCAATAGAAAAATCGGGCATATCCGCCACCCTAATGCCGGCGGATATGCCCGATGGTTGATGCTGTTTTGTTTACATCTTGAACGCGGGCTTCAGCGTCTTGTGCCAAGACGTTTCCATGTCCTGGCGCCACGTCGGCCACGAGTGCGTGCCGACGTTGCGGAACTCGTAATGCGCCGGGATCTTCAGGCTGTCGAGCTTCGCGCGCAGATCATGGTTGCACGTGTTGATGGCTGCCTCGATCACTCCGCCTTCGACCTGCAGAGTCATCGCCGCCGCGTGCGCCTGGATCTCCGTTGCGCCCTTGCTTGCGATATGGCTGACCATGTCTTCCTTCGCCGCCAGGCCGGTCGACGTGGAGACATACAGCGCCGTTCCGCGCAGCTTATTCGCGTTGACCAGTGCGTCATTCGCGCGGTTATAAGCGCCGCCCATCGGCCCCCACATCTGCTCTGGCGTCACCGTCTGGAAGTTCGCGGCTGCACCCGCGCCGCGGTTCACGGTCAGGCGCGCGAAATTGTACGGAGCCGGCGTCGACGTGGCTGCGCAACCGGAGAAGCTTGCGGCGGCGTCATAAAAGCCCGGGGCCTTCGTCGGCAGAACCAGTGCCGACGTGCCCGACATGGAGAAACCGACGACCGCGCGGCGGTTGTCCGCGCCAAGGCGCTTCTCGATCGGTCCCGGCAGCTCCTTCGTCAGGAACGTCTCCCACTTCTGCGGGCCTTTGAAGTATTCCGCCTTCGGTGTCTGCAGCCAATCCGTGTAGTAAGAGAACGCGCCCTCCATCGGGATGACCACGTTGACGCCCTTGTCTTTGTAGAACTTCGCGGACTCCGCGTACGTCAGCCAGTCCGCGTTCTGCTCCGCGCCACCAGCACCGTTGAGGAGGTAAATCGTCGGGGCATTCTTCACCAGCTCACCCGCGCCGTTGCGCGCCGGGATGACTGCGACCGGAATATCGCGGCCCATTGACGGGGAGCTCACCCAGAACGCCCACACATCCTTGTGGTTGACCTGGCTGACCCACTTAGCGGTTTCACCCGTGGTCACAGCCGTCGGCGCCGGGTGTGCATTCCAGTTCTTCACTGTGCCCACCGGAGTATTGCCCGCGACCTGAGCTGCAGTGACTGGGGCGGCATCAGCTGTGAAAGCGGGGGCTGCTGCGCCGAAAGCGAGAGCCGTAGCGACGGTGACTGCGGCGACGGTGCGGACGAGCTTCATGGTCAGTATTCCTTCAGTGGTGGGAGCGTTATTGCGTTGTACCGCGGTTTGCGGTTTCACCCCGATTATTCGCTGCTAATGAGCGTTGTGTTACCGCGGTGGAACCTCAAAGCGCCCTTGACTTTATTGGTGGGTGAGCTGGCATTCAATTACCCACGATGTTTCAGTTGTGATTAAAGTTAATCATGTTACGATCCGTCGGGCGAGTATTGTCGCCTCTGTGTCGTCGTCAGACGGCGTAACGCGAGTGCATCTGAAACCGACAGACAGCGTGAGTCCGCAGCCGCCCGCAAGCGGTGACGGAAGCGTCAACCCAATCTGAATAAGAATCAGAAAAAGAAAGGGACTCTCCCTATGAACGCCAACGGCCTCCACCCCTTCGAGCAGTTCCAGCTCATGATCAACGAGTTCCTCGGCGGCATCTTCCACCAG
The DNA here is from genome assembly GCF_025144155.1 of Corynebacterium sp. p3-SID1194. Classification (NCBI taxonomy): domain Bacteria; kingdom Bacillati; phylum Actinomycetota; class Actinomycetes; order Mycobacteriales; family Corynebacteriaceae; genus Corynebacterium; species Corynebacterium sp. p3-SID1194. The sequence continues at coordinate 573 of NZ_JALXWY010000025.1, read as the reverse complement.
ATGTCCTCCACCTCGTCCACGATCGCTCTCGGCATGGGCATGTTCTAAAAACGCCGCGTCAAAGACCGGGTCCCGTTGTGGGGCCCGGTTTTTGTTTTGGGCGTGCGGAAGTGGCCGTGGGGCGTGGTGGTCCCTCGGCTATGTTCCGAACAGTAGGTGCATGGCACCGTATTGGTGTGTGCTGTTCGCCACTGGTGTTCCGCGCGGTGAAACCCATGTTGGTGTCCCATCGCGCACCTGTATTCGACCCCTGTTGTGTCTGTCGGGGTCATCATCGTTGGTGCGGTTGTGATACCTGCACAACACCGACAGGTTGTTCATATTCGTTGGCCCGCCGCGGGCCCACGGTTCAATGTGGTGGACCTCGCAGTTATCGGCAGCATGCCGACAGTCCGGTACTGGGCAGGTGGTCAGTGTTGCTCGGGCAAGATCGCGTTGTTTCTTATTGGCGAACCGTTTCGTGTTGTACAGGTTCACCGGCCCTGCCTGCGGGTGGAAGAGCGCGACTTCCAAGTCGGACCCGTGGAACCGAGTCAGGTACTCCGCACCAGTCATCGTCGTGCCATCAGACAA
>NZ_JALXWY010000024.1:0-30967 GCF_025144155.1 Corynebacterium sp. p3-SID1194 | reverse complement strand
ACCTGGGGTTATGCAGATCGCATAGTGCACATCGCATAGTGCAGCCGCCTCCGCCCCGTTTCTACGCGTAGGGGCTAGTGCCCGGGCCGTTCGAGGTACCTGGGCCGTACGGATTCTCTGGCCTGTTCGGGGTACCTGGACCGTACTGGCCAGGCTGACTCGGCTGACGATACTGCTCAGCCTGACCGAACTGAACGGTGGAACCATCACGCGGATCACGGCGGACACCATCCCGCGCATCGACCCGAGACGTTGCACCCTTGTTCTTCCTGCGCAGCAGGAACACAAGCAGACCGATGAGCAGCAGAAGCAGTAGACCCGAACCGATCACTAGCGGAAGCAGCCACGACGGCCTACCGGACTCGTCGTTGTCAGCGGCGCCAGCGCCATCTTCGTTGTTCTCGCCGTCCTTCTTGGAGTCGTCATTCTTAGCGCTATCGAACTTGATCGGCTCATTCGACGGCTCCGGACCATCCTCATACGTCGGCTCCCAATCCGGACCACCATCAGCCGGCTCACCATCAAGCGCTACAGCAAACTCATACGGCTGCTCTACACCAGTGACCTTACCGGCTCCTTTAGTTCCCATGCCGAACCAGACGTAAAAGAAGCCTTGCTGCACTTCCCGGTGCCACGCAAAATCAGTGGGAGCAACGGGGCCTTCTTCGACATCCTCATCGAAGAAAATCAGCTTCCCGCCAGCGAGTCCTTTGCGATACGGATTGTAGATGCCGAATCCCATTGAATCAGCTTCCTTGACCACCGACTTCGGTGTCTTCGCCTTGATCACCGGTCGCTGACCCCACTTCACTGGAATCTTGTACATCCGGAACTCGCCCGGGACGATCTTGTCGGAATACGACCCCTCAGTGATCTCCACTGCGTCATTGAAACCAGAACCACCGGTGATCGCCTCAGGATCCTCAATCTCCGGCACTTCGTCAGGTTCACCCGGGGAAGAGATCTTGCGGTCTTTCCATTCCTTCGCCTGCTCCTCATCCGGAATTGGCACGTAATGCACGGCAATTTCAAGATTGACATCATCAGTGATCTCGTCACCGTTCTGGTACACCTGCACCGGGATGAGCCACGAACTCATATCGCACCGGTTTTCCTTACCCTTCAAATGGTGTTGTTCTGCGCGGTCCAGCACGATGTGATACGAGTCAATCCCGTACCCAGGAGTAATAAAGTTCGACGCGCTCGCCAAAGTCGTATTAGTGCTTCCGCAGGACTCGTCATTCTCATTAACGATGTCACTGGTAGTGATGAATAGCTGGGAGTCCTTGTGCTCACCGTTGCCCTGCACCACCGGGGTGATCGTGATTCGGGCATTGTGCTCCTCCGGCACAGAGACACGGAAATAACGATCCTTCTTCGCATTCCTATCCGGGGTCACCTTCGTCTGATACTGACCCTCATCAAGCCACTTCGCATCCTCAGGACTATCCGCAAACTCGAACTTCGTGCCCTTCAGCTGGTACTTACCCACATCACGCTGAGTCAGGAACTTCAAAGAATCAGCCAAGCTACCGGCATCATCGGCCTCGAGGAACTGGCCCTTACCGGCATCAGCAATGCACTGCAGCTCCTTGCGGGCCTCCTCGTCGACCTTGAAACCAACCGTGTGAATAGCAAGATCCACACCCTCCTCGGCCAGCTCCTTAGCCACCTCGCACACCGGCGGCGGAGCACACGAATCAATACCGTCGGAAACAAGAATGATGGAGCGCTCGCCTTCGTCGCCAAGCTCCTTGGCGGCCTCACGCAGCGAGTTGCCCATCGGGGTATACCCCTTCGGGGTCACGCCCTCGATCGCCTTGACGTACTTCTCCTTGTCGACCTGGCCGACCTTCTCCAACGTCTCAATATCTTTGCAGCCCGCCTCACGGTTATCCGGCGCATCAGACTCCTGCGCACCATAAACCATCAAACCCAACTGGGCAGTCCCAGGAAGAGACTCGATCAGGTCCTTCGACGCCTTCTTCGCAGCATCAATACGCGGACCATCAGCATCGTCTTCCAACATCGACGACGACGCATCCAAAATCAGCATCGCCTTGCTATCAGCACTCCCCTCGCCACCGGAAGCCGAAGCCGACTCCGACGAATCCGAAGAGTCCGTGGAATCAGACGACTCGGACGACTTCGACGAAGAAGCCTCGGACGACTCCGAGCCACTCTGCGCGAACACCACCGGCGCCCACGCCACACAACACACCACGGCAACAAAAAAGGCGAGGACAACCCCCGCCCGCAACCGCGACGACAACGCCTGCATAAACTCGTCCCTTCTGCACTGTGTCCAACGTCACTAAGCAAATCTAAGGGAAACGAGCAGCCCCCGCAGGCTTCGTTACCAGTTTGTGTCGTCTAACTACCGAGCCTCCTGTCTCTCGTTCTCGACTTAACTAGTCGTGCAGCGCGAACCATGACCTATGCGGTCAATCCTCCCCTACCTGGGGCTGTAGGAACCGCATAGACCATGGGGTTTCCGGGGCTGTTTACGCGTACGGGTTACCGCCGTAGGGATTACCGTTCTGGCCCTGAGCCCCTCCGGGGCCATGCGGACCGGCTTGACCATGCGGGCCCTGCTGACCGTGCTGACCGAACTGGGCGGTCGAGCCATTGCGGGGATCGTGGCGGAACTCGTCATCCGCGTTCACGCGGGATGTCGCGCCCTTATTCCGGCGGCGCAGCAGGAACACCAACAGACCGATGAGCAGCAGAAGCAGCAGACCCGAACCGATCACCAGCGGAAGCAGCCACGACGGCCTACCGGACTCGTCGTTGTCAGCGGCACCAGCGCCATCTTCGTTGTTCTCGCCGTCCTTCTTGGAGTCGTCATTCTTAGCGCTATCGAACTTGATCGGCTCATCCGACGGCTCCGGACCATCTTCGTACGTCGGCTCCCAGTCCATGCCGCCGTCAGCCGGCTCACCATCAAGCTTCACTGCGAACTCGTACGGTTGCTCTACGCCAGTGACCTCACCGGCTCCTTTAGTTGACATGCCGAACCAGACGAAATAGTAGCCCTGTGGTCTCTCCCCGTACCAGGCGTGTTCCTTCGGACCGATCGGCCCCTTCTCGACATCTTTATCGAAGAAGATCAGCTTCCCGTGGTCGGCAGGTGAGCGTAGTGGATCGTAGAAGCCGAAACCAATTGCATCAACCTCCTTGACCTCCGACTTAGGTGTCTTCGCCTTGATCACTGGGCGCTCGCCCCACTTAACCGGGATCTTGTAGAAGCGGTACTCGCCGGGAACGATCCTGTCGGAGTAGGACCCCTCGGAGATCTCGACGGCATCGTTGAAGCCGGTACCGCCGGTCACCGATTCAGCGTTCTCGATCGGCAGGTCTCCTTCTACATCGTCTGCAAAAGAAAGCTTTCGGTCGCTCCATTCTTCGCCTTGCTCTTCATCGGGAAGCGGCTCATAGAAAACATTGACCTCGAGATTCACGTCCTCCGAAATCTTGTCGCCGTCTTGGTAGACCTGCAGCGGGATGATCCACGAGCTCATGTCGCAGGTGTTCGCTTTGCCGTCGTTTCTCATCGTGTCGTGACGGGAAAACGTTAACTCGAACGGATCAATCCCGAACTCTGCGTTGTTGGTCGTGGAGCTGCTTCCCCAATCCCGCGCAGTCCCGCATTCCGGGTCCTTCTCGTTGACGATGTCACCCGATGCGACGGAGAGATCACCGTGGTGAACCCCGCCGTTGGTTTGCCACACTGGAGTGACCGTAACGTGGGCGTTGTGGCCCTCCGGCACGGAGATACGGAAGAAGCGGTCCTTCTTGGCGTTGGTGTCGGGGGTAACCTTCGTCTGATACTGCCCCTCATCGAGCCACTTGGCGTCCTCCGGATTATCGGCGAACTCGAACTTGGTGCCCTTGAGCTGGTACTTACCCACATCACGCTGAGTCAGGAACTTTAAAGAATCAGCCAAACTTCCGGCATCATCGGCCTCCAAGAACTGCCCCTTGCCGGCGTCAGCAATGCACTGCAGCTCCTTGCGGGCCTCCTCGTCGACCTTGAAACCGACCGTGTGAATAGCAAGATCCACACCCTCCTCGGCTAGCTCCTTAGCCACCTCGCACACCGGCGGCGGAGCACACGAATCAATACCGTCGGAAACAAGAATGATGGAGCGCTCGCCTTCGTCGCCAAGCTCCTTGGCGGCCTCACGCAGCGAGTTGCCCATCGGGGTATACCCCTTCGGGGTCACGCCCTCGATCGCCTTGACGTACTTCTCCTTGTCGACCTGGCCGACCTTCTCCAACGTCTCAATATCTTTGCAGCCCGCCTCACGGTTATCCGGCGCATCAGACTCTTGCGCACCATAAACCATCAAACCCAACTGGGCAGTCCCAGGAAGAGACTCAATCAGATCCTTCGACGCCTTCTTCGCAGCATCAATACGCGGACCATCAGCATCGTCCTCCAGCATCGACGACGACGCATCCAAAATCAACATCGCCTTACTGTTCGCACTCCCCTGATCACCGGAAGCGTCGGCTGACTCCGACGAGCCAGAAGAATCCGTGGAATCAGACGACTCGGACGACTTCGACGAAGAAGCCTCAGACGACTCCGAGCCACTCTGCGCGAACACCACCGGCGCCCACGCCACACAACACACCACGGCAACAAAAAAGGCGAGGACAACCCCCGCCCGCAACCGCGACGACAACGCCTGCATAAACTCGTCCCTTCTGCACTGTGGCCAACGTCACTAAGCAAATCTAAGGGAAACAAACAACCCCCGCAGGCTTCGTTACCAGTTTGTGTTGTGAAACGACCTACGAACGGAGGAGCTCGGCGGTGACGGGGCCGGCAACGTCGAGTTCGAGGACGCGGAGGCCGTCGTCACGCGCGGAGTCGAGGATCTTCGGGTCGACGGGCTCGGTGGACAGCACCATCGCGGTCGGACCGGCGCCGGAGAGGTAGGCGGCGTAACCGCGGTTGCGCAGGCGGTTCACCCACTCGGCGGTGACGGGCAGGACGTCGGCGCGGTACGGCTGATGCAGGCGGTCACGGGTGCCCTCCCACAGGAATTGCGGGTGGGTCTGGATCGCGACGGTCATTACGGCCGTGCGGGAGACGTTGAACCGGGCGTCGGTATGCGTGACGTGTGACGGCAGGACCTTGCGCACGGCATTCGTGGATGCGCGGAAGTCGGGCACGAGCGCGGTCGCGATGATGTCCTTGTGCACGGTCAGCGGCACCGCGCGGTACTCGGGCTGCGAGACACCGTCGACGGGAATGTCGGTCCACGACACCACTGCCCCGCCGACAACGCTGGCGGCGGCGTTGTCCGGGTGGCCCTCGAAGGCGGAGCTGAGCTGGATGACCTCATCGGTGCTCAGCGGATCACCAGCAAGGGTGTTAGCGGCGACGACACCGGCGACAGCAGCAGCGGCGGACGAGCCGAGACCGCGGGACTGCGGGATGTTGTTGTGGCAGGTCACCTTCAAACCCGGGGCATGAACATCGGCAGCGTGCAGGCCGGAATTGATGGCCTTGACCACCAAGTGGGAGGAGTCACGGGGCAGATCGTCGGCACCTTCGCCGAAGATTTCCACTTCGAGGCCAGAAGAGGTGACCTCGACCTCGACGGTGTCGTAAATGCCCACGGCGAGGCCGAGGGTGTCGAAGCCAGGACCCAGGTTCGCGGAGCTGCCGGGAACGGTCACGCGGGCGCGCAGGCCCACTTCGAGATCAACGCTCATTGTCTACGCGCCCAGACGAATGACGGAGTTGATCGACTTGACCTCGTCGATGTCACGCAGCTCGTCGACGATGCCCGCGAGCTTGCGCTCCAGCGACTTGTGGGTGACCACGATCAGGCGAGAGTCTTCGCCGGACTCCTCCTGGCGCACGGCGGAAATGGAGATGTCCTGCGCGGCGAAGCGGCGGGAGATCTCGGCGAGGACGCCAGCGCGGTCAACGACAGACATGTCGATGTGGTAGCGCGTCGGCACATCACCGAAGTCGGCGACCGGGTAGTGCGCGTACGGGTTCTCAGCCGGGGCACGGCCGCCGAGAATCTTGTTGCGTGCGGCGCCGACGAGGTCGCCGAGCACAGCGGACGCGGTGGGCGCACCGCCGGCGCCATTGCCGTAGAACATCAGGCGGCCAGCAGCTTCCGCTTCGACGAAGACAGCGTTGTAGGACTTATCGACGCTCGCGAGCGGGTGGTCGTTCGGCACCAGCGTCGGGTGGACGCGGGCGGAGACGGAGGTGTTGCCGGCGTCGTCGATAAGCCTCTCGCAAATGGCGAGCAGCTTGATGGTGAAGCCGGCTTCGGCTGCGGCTTCGATGTCCGCGGCGGTGATATTGGTGATGCCCTCGGCGTGCACGTCGTCGTAGGTGACGCGGGAATGGAAGCCCATCGACGCCATGATCGCGGCCTTGGAGGCGGCGTCGTGGCCTTCAACATCGGCGGTGGGGTCGGCCTCGGCGTAGCCCAGGCGGGTGGCCTCGGCGAGGGCCTCCTCGTAGCTCGCGCCGGTGGACGCCATCGCGTCAAGCACGTAGTTCGTCGTGCCGTTGACGATGCCGGAGATGCGCTGAACCTGGTCGCCGGCCAAGGAGCGGCGCAGCATGCCCACGACGGGGATCGCGGCGGCCACGGCGGCCTCATAGTAGAGGTCGACGCCTGCGGCGTTGGCGGCGTCGGAAAGCTCGTCGGCGTGCGCGGCGATGAGCGCCTTGTTGGCGGTGACCACGGACTTGCCGGCGTTGAGCGCTGCGAGGACCAGTTCGCGCGGGTAGTCGATGCCGCCGATGACCTCGACGACGACGTCGATGTCGTCGCGGTCGATGAGCTCGCGGGCGTTGTCGGTGAGCGTGATGTCCGGGAAGTGGTCGAGCACCTCGCGCTTCTTGCTCAGGTCGGACACAGCGACACCGCGAACATCGATCGGGCCGCCGATGCGGTTTTCCAGGCTGCCGGAGAACTCGTTGATCAGGCGCAGGACCTCAGTGCCGACGGTACCCATACCGAGCACGGCGACCCCCACGGGTTGCCCGATGCCCTTGCCCGGGTAGTTTCCGTTCCTTCCTTCGGCGCTCAGCGCAGTCATGGTTCTCCTATGTCTAGGGGATGGACAGCAATGGCCTACGAGTCTACAAAAACCTCCCGCGCGAGTAGGTCCTCAACCGTTTCGCGACGCACCATCGGAGTGACTTCGCCATCGCGGACACTGACCACTGCGGGGCGGCCGAAGCAGTTGTAGTTCGACGCCATTGAGAAGCAGTAGGCCCCGGTGGCGGCAAGGGCAATGAGGTCGCCGGGGGCAATATCGTCAGGCCAGAGGGCATTATTGATCAAAATATCGCCGGATTCGCAGTGCGAACCGACCAAGCGCGTGGCGTGCGGAGCGCCTTCGGTGTTGCGGTTGATCACGCGCGCGTCGTATTCCGCGCCGTAGAGCGCGGTGCGAATATTATCGCTCATTCCGCCGTCCACAGCGATGTAGCGGCGGGTGGCATCGTCGGTCACGTGAACGTCTTTGACGGTGCCGACCGAGTAAACGGTCACAGCCGCCGGGCCAGCGATCGCACGGCCGGGCTCCACGATGACCTTCGGCGGTGTGAGGTCCAAGTCCCCCGCTGCCTCGCGCACGGCGCGCAGCAAGTCGCGGGCGACGGAATCGACGTTGAGCGGCTCCTCGTCCACGGTGTAGGCGATGCCGTAGCCACCGCCCAAGTCGAGGTATTCCAACTCCACGCCGAGCTCACGGTAGATCTTCGCGTACAGGCCCAGCACGCGGGAGGCGGCGAGCTTGAAGCCTTCAGCGTCGAAGACCTGGGAACCGACGTGACAGTGCAGCCCGGTCAGGCGCACATTCGCTGCGGCGTGCGCGGTCTGGGCAGCCAGGAACGCAGACCCGGATGCGAGCGACAAGCCGAATTTCTGGTCCTCGTGGCTGGTGGCGATGAACTCGTGCGTGTGCGCCTCCACGCCAGGCTTGACGCGGATGAACACGTCTTGGACCACGCCCTCTTCCCCAGCGATGCGCTCGAGGGTGTCCAGCTCCTGGTGGGAGTCGATCACCACGTGGCCAACGCCGCTGGTCACGCATCGTCGCAGGAAGGAATCGGACTTGCTGTTGCCGTGGGCGGTGATGCGCTCGGCCGGAAAATCTGCGGCCAGGGCGATCAGCAGTTCGTTCTCGCTGGCGACGTCGAGCGCGAGACCTTCCTCGGCGACCCATTTCGCGATGCGGGAAGTCAGAAAAGCCTTCGCCGCGTAGTGCACGTGCGCCGGATCGCCGTAGGCGCGGGACATGTCGCGGCAGCGAGAACGGAAGTCGTCCTCGTCGACGACCATGACCGGGGTGCCGTATTCCGCGGCAATGTCCGCGAGCGGAACTCCAGCGATAGACACGGAGCCGTCGCTGTGGCGCTCGGCGTTGCGCGGCCAGACGTGCGCGGGCAGGTCGTTGAAGCAGCCTGCTTCATCGTGACGCACGCGCAGCAAATCGTCGCGCGACAGGTTCGCTGTATTGAGGACGGGATCGAGCACGGCTTACATCCTTTCCGGTGCGGTGATGCCGAGGAGGCGCAGGGAGTTCGCGAGCACCTGGCGGGAAGCCGATGCCAAGGCCAGACGTGCGGCGTGGATCGGCTCCGGGTTCTCGCCGGCCTTCGGCAGAATCTGGCATGCGTCGTAGAACTTGTGGAAGACGCTGGCCAGTTCCTCGGCGTAGCGGGCGATGCGGTGCGGCTCGCGCAGCTCGGCGGCGGCCTTCACCACCGCCGGGAATTCGCCGAGGGTGCGGATCAGGTCGCCCTCCTTCTCATGGGTGAGCAGCGAAAGATCGGCGCCGTCAGCGGACACGCCGGCTTCCGCAGCCTTGCGCTCGATCGACGCGAGGCGCGTGTGGCCGTACTGCACGTAGTAAACGGGGTTGTCGTTGGACTGCTTCTCCCACAGGTCCAGATCGATATCCAGGGTCGAGTCCACAGAAGAACGCACGAGCGAGTAGCGCGCGGCGTCGCGGCCGATCAGGTCGACAAGGTCGTCGAGAGTAATCACGGTCCCGGCGCGCTTGGACATCTTCACCGGCTTGCCATCGCGCACGAGGTTGACCATCTGGCCAATGAGCACCTCGACGGCCTCCGGGTCGTAGCCCAAAGCCTGAGCGGCGGCGCGCAGACGCGCAATGTAGCCGTGGTGGTCGGCGCCCAGCATGTAAATCGCCAGCGTGTGGCCGCGGTCGAATTTGTCAGCCACGTACGCGATATCGCCAGCGATGTAGGCGGCATCGCCGTCGGACTTGATCACCACGCGGTCCTTGTCGTCGCCGAAATCGGTGGAGCGCAGCCACCACGCGCCGTCGGCCTCATACAGGTTGCCGTTGTCCTTCAGCGTCTGGATCGAACGGTCCACAGCGCCGGATTCGAACAGGGAGTTCTCGTGGAAGTACACGTCGAAGTCCACGCCGAACTCGTGCAGCGACTCCTTGATCTGCGCGAACATCATTTCCACGCCTTCCGCGCGGAACGCTTCCTGCACCTCGGCGTCAGTGCCGTCGAGAGCATCAGGACGCTTATCGACGACCGCGCTAGCGATCTCCCCGATGTATTCCCCGCCGTAACCGTCCTCCGGCGTCGGCTCATTCTTCGCGGCGGCGACGAGGGAGCGGGCAAAGCGGTCGATCTGGCCGCCGTGGTCATTGAAGTAGTACTCGCGGGTCACCTCGGCACCGGAGAACTCCAGTACGCGGCCCAGCGAATCGCCGACAGCGGCCCAACGCGTGCCACCCAAGTGGATCGGGCCGGTCGGGTTCGCGGAGACGAACTCGAGGTTGATTTTCGCATCCGAGAACAGGTCAGATGAACCGAAAGATGGACCCTTTTCAAGGATGTCGGAAACAATGCTTCCGGTAGCAGCTGCACCCAGGCGGAGGTTGATGAAGCCGGGGCCGGCGACCTCGGCGGAGTCGATCTCGGGGCGGGCAGACAAGGCGTCGATAAGCCAGCCCGCGAGCTCGCGCGGATTGGTGCCCGCCTTCTTGGCCACCTGCAATGCGATATTCGTCGCGTAATCGCCGTGCTCCGGGTTACGCGGACGCTCGACGGTGACCGTCTCGGGCACGACCGAGGAATCGAGGTCATGTTTGTCGAGGGTATCGATGGTGATGGTGCGGACAATGGAGGTGAGGTCTGCAGGCGTCATGGGAACGGAGTTTAATTGAACCTGGCCACTGCCCGGCAACTTACCCAGAAAGGAGCCAATCAGTGCGCGTAGCCCTGTTTTCCACATGCCTCGGGGATGCACTGTTCCCCGATGCGCACAAGGCGGCCGCTCTCGTCCTGTCCCGACTTGGATGCGAGGTCGTCTTCCCTCCGGAGCAAACCTGCTGCGGACAAATGCATATCAATACCGGGTACCAGAAAGAGACGGTGCCCATGATTGAAAACTACGTCGACGCATTCGCCGACGATTCCATTGATTACGTGGTCACTCCGTCCGGCTCCTGCACCGGTGCCGTGCGCGAGCAGCACACCCGCATCGCCGAGCGCTACGGGTCCAAGGAGCTGGTCGCCGGCACCGAGAAGACCACGAAGAAGACCCTCGACCTCTCCGAGTTCATCGTCGATGTCATGGGCACGACCGATGTGGGCGCATTCTTCCCGCACCGCGTCACCTACCACTCCACCTGCCACTCCCGCCGCTTCATCAAGGTCGGCGACCGCCCGACGGACCTGCTCAAGGCCGTCGACGGGCTGGAGCTCGTGGAGCTGCCCAACTCCGAGGAATGCTGCGGCTTCGGCGGCACGTTCGCTGTGAAGAACGCCGATACCTCAGCCGCGATGGTCTCCGACAAGGTACGCCACATCAAGGACACCGCCGCGGAGTACGTCACCGCAGGCGACTCCTCCTGCCTGATGAATATCGGCGGAGCCATGTCCCGCCAGCACACGGGCATTCGCGCAATCCACATCGCTGAGATTCTTGCCTCGACCCGCGAAAACCCGTGGACGCCCGAGTCCGCCGCGTACACGAAGGAGAAGATGCTGTGAAGGTCGGACTTGGTAACCCGACGATGCCGCCCCACGCGCCGCACGACCTGGGGCACTTCCGCGAATACAACAAGTTCCAGAAGAACGCTAAGACTGAGCTGAACAACTCGACTCAGCGCCGCAACCTGAACTACGCCACGACGCAGATCCGTCTGAAGCGCCAGGGTGTTGTCGACGAGCTCGACGATTGGCAGCAGCTGCGCGAGGCTGGCTCGACCATCAAGCGCGACACCTTGGCGCGTCTTCCCGAGCTGCTTGAGCAGTTCGAGGAGAACGTGACCAAGCGCGGCGGCCACGTCCACTGGGCGCGCGACGCCAAGGAAGCTTCCCAGATCATCACTGATCTGGTGAAGGACACCGGTGAGACTGACATCGTCAAGATCAAGTCGATGCTCACCCAGGAAATCGCGCTCAACGACGTTCTCGAGGAAAACGGCATCAACGCCCGCGAAACGGACCTGGCGGAGCTCATCGTCCAGCTGGGCGAGGACTTCCCCTCCCACATCGTGGTGCCCGCGATCCACCGCAACCGCGCGGAGATCCGCGACATCTTCACCGAGAAGATGCCGGGCGCGCCGAAGGACCTGACCGCGGAGCCGGCCGAGCTGGCCGAGGCGTCCCGCACATTCCTGCGCGAGCAGTTCATGAAGGCCAAGGTCGCTATCTCCGGCTGCAACTTCGGCATCGCGGAAACCGGTTCGGTCTCCATCGTCGAGTCCGAGGGCAACGGCCGTATGTGCCTGACCATGCCGGAGACCCTGATCACCGTCATGGGCATCGAGAAGATCCTCCCGTCCTACGAGGACCTGGGTGTGTTCATGCAGTTGCTGCCGCGTTCGTCGACAGGCGAGCGCATGAACCCGTACACCTCGATCTGGTCCGGTGTCACGGAGAACGACGGCCCGCAGGACTTCCACATCGTGCTCGTGGACAACGGCCGTACCGCCGCGCTGTCCAACGAGATCGGCCGCGAGGCACTCAAGTGCATCCGCTGCTCCGCTTGCTTGAACGTGTGCCCGGTCTACGAGCGCGCTGGCGGTCACGCCTACGGCTCCGTCTACCCGGGCCCGATCGGCGCGATCCTCACCCCGCAGCTCGCGGGCATGGACTCCGCCGACGATGTCACCGCTTCCCTGCCGTACGCCTCCTCCCTGTGCGGGCGTTGCGACGAGGTCTGCCCGGTGAAGATCCCCATCACCGACGTCCTGCTGGAGATGCGCCACCAGAAGGTGGAGAACCACCGCCCCAAGATTGAGGGCGCAATGTTCGATGTCATCGGCCAGGTCTACGGCCACTCGAAGCTGTGGGACAAGGCAGTGCGCATGGTTGCCGCCGGCCGCATTCTCGGCGGCTTCAACGGTGTCATCAACAAGATGCCGCCGCCGGTGTCCGGTTGGACCGATTACCGCGATGTCGCCGTGCCCCCGAAGAAGTCCTTCCGTCAGTGGTTCGAGACTGACGAGGCTAAGCGCCTCATGGCCGAAGCCCGCGCCGAGGGTGTCAAGAGCCACGTGGCTCCCGACCACACCGGCACCGCCGGCGCCGACGAGAAGCCAGCGCCCGGGGATTCCTGGACCCGCTACAACCGCAAGGAGGACGAGAAGTAATGGGTACCGCAAAGGAAGACATCCTCGCCCGCATCCGCGACGCGCATAAGCTCGCCGACTCCCCCGCGAGCGTCGAGCACGCACACGAGTACCGCACGGAGTCGCCGCTGAACCGCGATGAGCTGCGCGAAATGCTCGTCGACCGCCTGGTGGACTACAAGGCTGAGGTGCAGACCGTCTCCTCCGACGAGCTGCCCGGCAAGATCGCCGATATCCTCCGCGAGCACGAGTGCAACGACGTCCGCTACGCACAGGGCCTCGACGCCGAGCTGTTCACCTCCTTCGACGGCAACGCGCGGCCGGACGATGTCACCATCGATCCGCGCGAGCTTAACGACGTCGACGCTGTCGTCACCGGCTCCGTCGTCACCTCCGCCCAGACCGGTACCATCTGCCTCCAGTCTGAAGGCGGCGCCGGAAAGTGCGGCCGCCGCGCACTGAGCCTGGTCCCTGACCGCCACCTGTGCATCGTGCACATGGACTCCGTGGTCTACGGTGTCCCGGAGATGTTCGCCAAGCTCGACCCAGAATTGCCGTCCACGCTGATTTCCGGCCCGTCGGCGACCTCCGATATCGAGCTCGTCCGCGTCGAGGGCGTTCACGGTCCCCGCGACCTGATCGTCCTGCTCGTGGACTAGCCAGCAAGCCTTTCTGGGGGCGACATCGCTGCCCAGGAATGCTGCGCGCATCGAGAAACGGCCCGCTCTTCTGTCTCAGGAAGGGACGGGCCGTTTTACGTTCTTCATCACCCTGCGTGCAGCCCATGCAAAGACTATTATCAGAGACTGTTGTTTTTGAAGAATTTCAATAGAACCTGCTGGATTGGGAGGCTGCGCTGTGTTTCGCAAGAAAACACCGTCACTGAAACAGACACCGTCACACAAACGGGAAAGGAGCACCGCCCCACTTCTGGCAGCAGTAGGCGTGGCGGCATCGCTGGTTGCCGCACCCTTTAGCACCGCGACGGCGCAGGCGGATCCTGCACCGGCCCCGGAGGTGAAGTGGGGTCCGTGCCCGGCCACGGTCGACGCCCCAGGCGCTGAATGCGGTGAGGTTCCTGTACCCATGCGTTACGGCGACCCGAAGAGCCCGAAGATCTCTGTCGGTTTCGTCCGTGTGCCAGCCGCGCAGCCGGCAGCAAAACGCGGGGTGCTCTTTGGCAACCCCGGCGGTCCCGGCGGCGATGCCTACACCTACGTCGGCTCTGACTCGCTGGGCTTTTCTTGGCCGAAGGAGATCCGCAACGAGTGGGACATGGTCGCCGTTCAGCCGCGCGGGTTGCAGCACTCCACGCCGTTGGTGTGCGAGCCCGCCGCACCGGCGAACCAGCTCGACGCGATGAGCAGCCAGCTAGAAAGCGCGGTCAACGCCGGTGCTGTGTCCCGTCAGATGTGCCAGAAGGAGCATCCTGGCCTGGCGGAGTCCATCACCACCGAGAACAACGCCCGCGACTGGGAAACGGTGCGCCGTGCACTCGGCTACGACACGGTCTCCATCATGGGGCTGTCCTACGGCACGTACCTCGGTTCCGCTTACGCGTCCATGTTCCCGGACCACACTGACAAGGTCGTGCTTGATTCTGCGATGAATCCGGACCAGCAGTGGAACAAGCTGATGATCGAGCAAGAGGGTGGCTACGAGCGTGCCCTGCACGACTACTTCGACTACGTGGCACGCAATGACGCCACGTACCACATGGGCGATACTCCGCTGAAGGCGTACCAGTACTGGTCCGCGAAGGTTGTGCAGGAGACCGGCACCAACCCCACGGTCGTCCCGCCGCCAGCTCGCGTCGGTGACCTTCCTCCCGGGCTCGAGTTCGCGGGCCAGGCAGGTGCCGACGCCATGACGGCGACCGGTAAGGCGCGCGTGGAGGCAGAGGGAATTGTGAGCCGGATGTTCAAGCCCGGTGCAACCCAGTTCAACTCCCAGCTCCTGCAGCAGACAAAACTGATCATCCCCGCACCCAGCGACTGGGACACTCTCGCGCGGATGACTAACGGCACCTTCAAGCCGAAATCCACTCCATCTAAGCCTGTCGTCGACGAGCTCATGGGTGCAGACAAAACCCGCCTGAACCTGCTGTTCATTCAGATCTGCAACGAGAATGTCACGCCGGCGGACTACTCGCTGATTCCGCGGGCAATCTGGACCAACAATATTTCGCAGGACGTTTTCGCAGCAGCGCACACCCTGATCGGAAGCGGCCTCGCGTGCAACGGTGCCGCTCCAGTGGCGAAGCCCGTTCCGCTCAACGGCGGCGGTCTGGCCGCGCGCCCGCTGCAGATCAATGCGACCGGCGATCCGCAGACCCCCTACTCCGGCCGCGGTGTGATCCAGAAGGAGATGGGCACGCAGCTGGTCACCGTCCACGGTCCGGGCCACGGCCATGTTGCTCGCGGTAATGCGGCGGTAGACAAGATCGTGATCGATTACCTGCGCTCCGGCAAGGTCAGCCAGCACGACGCCCCCGGCTACCACGCTCAGCAGCGTTAAAACTACTCCGCGCACACAAATCGGCCCGCACCTTCTCGTTGGAGGGTGCGGGCCGATTTGCTGTCATTTTCCCGTGCCGCGCTTGTCGCGCGCAAGAACAACTATGGGCCATAAACCGTTGAGGGCAATGACGAACCAATGCCGGTTCCATCGGGGTTGCCTCAGGGTTGGCTGGCAATGGTGCTGAGAGGCAGAGCGGGCTGTGCGCCTGCCCCGCGCCGTCGATAATCTGCGGGCATGGACATTAGGCAACAATCTGCTGGCATGGACATTAGAAAACTCGATCCGCTCAGCATCCGCCCACAGCTCAAAGACATGCTCGTCGGCATGGGCGCGATGGTGGCTGTCTACGCGTTGCTCATTGGCTCAGCTTTCGGGTTGAGTGGTCTGGATCTCGGCGACATGGTCAAACCACTCTTGCCGGTGCTTATTATCTTGTCGCTGGTCATCCCCACCATCTTCTTGGTGGTTTACCTCAAACGCCGGGGGCTTCCCCTCGGGTTTCGGCCGTTAGGCAAGCGGGGCTGGCATTTGCTGTGGCAGGTCCCCCTCGCGATTATCGCGGCGGCGTTGTGCACGGGGCTCTTATCCTCGCTCCTCCACGCTGAATCGAAGGGCCCAACGGCCCCGTCTCGCGCGGGAGACATGCTCGTGCTGTTCACGTTTGCCGCGTACTTGCTGATCGGCCCGTTCCTTGAGGAACTCGTGTTCCGGCGCCTCCTCATGGGATACCTGGATACCCTCCTGCCGGCTTTCTCCAGCGTGCTGCTCACCTCGCTGGTATTCGGGCTGATGCACATCGCGCCACCCGTCGTGATTTACATGTTCTTCGGCGGCATCGCCATGGCTCTGCTGACCCGCTGGCACCGTTCGCTGTGGGCGGGATTCATTCTGCACATGTGCAATAACACGTTGGTGCAACTGCTCGTGTTCGGCTTTGAGTAATCGCCCCCCTGCCCCTCCCCCGGACTGGCCCTGCCGTTACGATGAACGGGTTTTCTTCCGCTTCGCGCGGAGGGTTGTTTCGGCTTAAGGAGGTGGCGTGTGGCGCGGACGAACGATGTGGTGGATCTGCGGCCTGTTGTGCTCGTGCTCATCGGGTCGCTCGGCATCCAGTCGTCGGCGATCGTGTCGTCGACGCTTTTTGCTGAGCTGGGCACCGTGGCGGTGTCGACTTTCCGACTGCTCATCGCCGCCGTGATGCTACTCGTCGCATTCCGCCCGGCAGTGCGCACATTCACCCGCCAACGCTGGATCAACGCGTGCGTCTACGGCATCGCAATGGCCGCGATGAACCAGTTCTACTTCGCCGCCGTCGACCGCCTCCCACTTGGTGTCGTGGTCACGCTCGACTTCCTCGGCCCGTGCGCCGTCTCCTTTTTGGGGCTCAAACGCTGGCGCGAACGCGGCTGGGCGCTCATCGCGTTCATCGGTGTCGTGCTCATCGCTGGCCCTTCGTCCGGCATGGACCCGGTGGGCCTCATCTACGGCTTCCTCGCCGGCGGCTTCTTCGCCGCGTACACCGTCTTCGCGGAGCGCGTCGGCAAAGCCGAGGGCGGCGGCCTGACAGACCTCGCCATATCAGTCGCGGTCGCAGCACTCGTCACGCTCCCCATCGCCGCGCCAAAGCTTATCGACGTCTCCCCCACCTCCTGGCTCGTCCTCACCCTCGCCGCCCTGATCGGCGTGGTCATCCCCTATAGCGCCGACACTGTGGCTGCACGGATCACCTCCGCACAGGTCGTCGGCACGCTTTTCGCCCTCGATCCTGTCATCGGTTCTATCCTCGGCTGGCTCTTTAAAGGCGATGAGCTGACTACCCGCATGCTCATCGGCATCCCCATGGTCGCCCTTGCCGGCGCCGTGATCACATGGCGCTCCTCACCCCGCCGCGAGGCCGGCGGATCAGCCGTCAGAGCGCAGGTGCAGGAGTAGCGCCCCGGCCCCGAGGGATGGGCGGAAACGACACTCTTTACTCATCTAGATACGCGGCCCACGCGTCGGGCGCTTCGACGCGGAAGGTCTCGGCCGCAGTCAGCGTCGGTGAGCTGTAGGTGACGGTGCGGCTGTCGACCAGCACCGAGGCCTCGCTGTCCAGCAGCCAACGCGCGGCGAAGAACCCCGTATCGAGACGAATGGCCTGCGGCTCGGCATCGAGATGGCCACGAACCACGGAGACGACATGGGCGATGCGCTGCACCGACTCGTCGGAGGTCGTGTCTGTGTCGGGTGCCCACACCGTGTGCGCCTGGTTGATCGCAAGAGTGTCCGACGCCCCCGTCACCGATCCCGACAGTCCCTCCGGATGCATCAGACGAACGCCACGACGCGTCGGTGACCAGCCCCGGTCCAGAAGGTGCTGGGCCGTGGTGTCGCGCGGTTGCGTCCACTCGACGGTGGCCCCTAGGTCGAGCAGGTCGACGATCGCCTCATCGGAAAGTGTCTTCTCTGCGCCGCCAGTCATGTCATTGCCTCTTGTCGTGTCGCCGGGATGTGTCCACGCTGGGGAATCCCAGGAAAGGAAGGGGGACACAAAAACGGTACCGCAGCCCCGCCCGCGGATCAGCGAATACTCCAACAGGACCTCATCAAGAGCCTTGAGTAGATCGGGGTTCACCCGGTACGTCGGGGCATGGCGCAGAATGTCATCACACCAAAACACCGGTTTGTCCACCATGTCGCCACTGATCTGTCAACGATGTCCCACTGATGACAGATATCCTGGCATCACTGTCCGCTATCTAAGGAGCAACCAGTGAACCGCGAAATCGTCTTCATCGTCTATGTCTCGGATATCGACACCTCTGTCGCGTTCTACCGCGATCTTCTCGGCCTCGACACCGACTTCGTCTCACCCCGCTACGTCACATTCGCCCTAGCAGAGAACGTGTACCTTGCCCTGTGGACCGGCAACTCTGAATCCCTCGGCGCCGCAGGAAACCGCACCACCGAAGTGTGCCTCAACGTCCCCGCCGACGAAGTCACCACGACGTTCGAGCGATGGAATGACAAGGGCGTGAACGTCCTCCGCAAGCCGTACGAGGAAGTCTTCGGCACCACCTTCGTCGTCGCCGATCCAGACGGCAACCTCATCCGCGTCGCCCCCATCGACTAGCGGCGCGCACTCACCGCACGGGCACGCGACCATCCCAAACTCGGCCAACAAAAATAAACGAAGTCTCGAGACATAACCGGGTCTACGTCTCGAGGCTTCAATGATTTCGGGTACTCATCTCCGGCACGTCGGACAAGGCTGCGATTCTCTAACGAGATGGGTTCCAATTCCCTCTGCGGCGGATGCCAAACGCTTTATTCAAGCTTGTCGTCCTCTTGTCTGCGGACTGTCCTGACAAACTTCCCCATGAATTGGAAAACTGGAGGCGCTAGGAAAACACCGGCCAACCACTCGGAACCCCCGCTAAAGTGAACAAAAAGGGCAGCACTGACGGAGGCCAGAAACATACCGAAACTCAAGTACTGACCACGCTTTAGGGCATCCACGTCCCCTTTGGCAAGCCACTCTTTCTCGTGGTTCGATGCCGAAATGCTTTGTTCCGCCATTCGCATCGCGCGGTCTGCAAAGGTGGGGTCAACTTGCCGGTATGCCTCCAGGGTCTCCGGTGAGGGGGCCGGGGCGCTCCACACATACGCGGAGCCTCCAATCTGCCGGGTGACCTCCTCAACGAGTTCAGCATCGATTACTTCGCTGGGAGAACCTTCCGAATGCTGTTATCCATTGCGTTGAACGTCGTGCTCCACCCGTTGTAGATCGTCGCCCAGGGGTCGTTGGCCCTCATGCGGGCCTGCGTCCGCAACGGCCGGGGGTTCGTCTCCATCATGTCCACTCCCCGACGACGTGCTCGACCGGCGGCGCTCCTCATTTTGAGGGTCATCGTTCATGCACCTTCTTACTTCCGGTAATGGCACTAACGAGCAACTGGAGTTTGCAGTCTAGCGCCAATTCAACCACAAGATATCCGCCCACAACATACAGAGCCACCAAATAAGCGCATCAGAGCGCCACGACCCCGGTAAGCGTCGATTCACCCCACATAAAAAGTCGCCCAGACAAACTCATAGCCGCGGACCGGATTCGTTTCGGCGTTGCAGAAAAACACCACGTCAGATGGTGTCCCCGACAGGACTCGAACCTGCGACCTTCGGTACCGGAAACCGATGCTCTAATCCACTGAGCTACGGAGACATCGCTTGTAACAGCGCTCCTTAATCTAGCACTCCTTAAAGCACGGTCGCTAATCACCTCGGGAACGGCGGTGAGCTGCATAGATTCGCACCGTTGACACACCGGATAAGCAGCCGTACGATGGGGACCTGCACGCATTGTAGACGTGTCAACAAGATTAGAAAGCCACTTTAGAACAAGGAGTCCCACCCACCCTATGACCACGCAGAATTACACCGGCGTTTACGACCTCGACACCGCGCACTCCTCCGTCGCATTCACCGTTCGCCACGCAATGGTGACCAAGGTGCGCGGCGAGTTCACGGACTTTAGCGCCACTCTTACCGCCGACCAGGACAACCCGGCAGGCAGCAAGGTGGAGGCGACGGTGGAAACGGCCTCCGTCGATACGCGCAATGCCGACCGTGACGCACACATCAAGAACGAGGACTTCTTCGACGTGGAGAAGTTCCCGCAGATGACCTTCAACTCCACGTCTTTCGATGTCGACGCATCCGGCAACGGCACCGTCACCGGCGACCTGACCATCAAGGGCACGACCAAGCCGGTCACCTTCGACGTCGAGACCTTCGGTGTAGAGGAAGACCCGTTCGGCAACACCCGCTTGGGCTTCGAGGCCCGCACCACGATCAACCGAAAGGACTTCGGCATCGACTTCGAGGCCCCGCTGAACTCCGGCGGCGCACTCGTTGGCGAGAAGATCACCATCGAGATCGACGGCTCCGGAATCAAGCGCGCCTAGCCATAACGGCCGCACAAACAAAACGGCAGTGCAGGTACCCACACTCCTGCACTGCCGTTTTTGTGACTGAAAACCCCTAGTAGGTGGGATCCGGAATGACGATCCAACAGATGAGGTAAATGAGAAGACCGGAGAAGCCCATCACGGTCGCGGCGACAAAGAGAACGCGCACCAAAGTCGGATCAATGTCGTAGGTCTCCGCGATGCCGCCGCACACACCAGCAAGCATGCGGTCGTTCGACGAGCGGTGCAGCTTGCGCTGCCCCATCGGCGTCTGCTGCTGGCTCTGCTGAAAGCCGCCCTGCTGGTACTGGGTTTGGCCCGTCATGTAGTTCGGATTGCCCTGCTGCGCGTCAACGTCGTAATACGCGTCGCCGTTGCCTGGGTTATCGGCCGAATTATTGGCCGCGAAATCCCCGGGATTATTTTCCGGGTTATTCGCGCCGTTGTTCTCGTACGGGTTAATCGGAGTGGACATCGTGGGCCCTTTCAAGTGGAGTGGAGTGGAGTGGAGCGTTTTGCCTCTTCAATTTCCATTCAACCCCTACACGCTGTTATTGGCAACGCCTTTTAGTCGCCAATGGGAATCTTGGGGTCCACCACCGCTTCATCGAGCGCCAGGACACTGTCGAAGAACCGACGGATGGCGGGGATATCTGCCGGGTCGAGATGGTCGAAGACGACTCGACGGACAGTTTCAACATGGTCGGGCACGGCACGCTGGAGGCGCTCGAAACCGGTGTCCGTCAGGCACACGAGGACACCGCGGCCGTCGGACTGGCTCTTCTCCTTCGTCACCAGACCACGGCGCGCCATGCGGGTGATCTGGTGGGAGGTCCGGGAGCGGTCCCAGTTGAGGTAGGCACAGAGTTCGCGCAGACGCAGGCTGCGGTCTTCGGCCTCAGACAGGGAAACGAGAACGGCGTACTCGGGGCTTGAGAGATCAGAGCTGGCCTCAAGCGAGTCGTCGACAATGCGCTGCAGTTTCCTATGCGCGGCAAGCAAGCAGCGCCAAAACACTTGTTCCTCTTCGGTGAGCCAGCGAGGTTCTGCGGTCATGTCACCTAGATTACTAAACGCGGATACTACCAGCGAATTCAAAACTCAATTCGCTCAGGCAAAGCTGCTAGTGTGCTAGCGGCCGCCTTTGAGTTCTTGAATCGAAGCGCTGCGGGCTGCGGCGACACGGTCGAAGCGCTGCGGGAAGCATGTCAGAACGAAGACCTGGGAGTTCTCCCCTACCTGGGAAAACAGTGCATTCATTCGGGCGAGACGCTGCGGGTCGGTCGCGCCGAGCGCATCGTCGACAACGACTGGGACGCGGGTCTCGTCGGAGTCAGTGCCCGCGCCAGCGACCATGTCAGCGATGGCGAAACGCGTGAGCAGGGCCATTTGCTCTTTCGCTCCACCTGAGAGCTGAGCGAGATCAATCGTCGTTCCGTCGAGGGTGCGAGCCTCGACGCTCAGTGCGTCGTCGAGTGTGAACTCGGTGCCCGGCCCGAAGATCTGGCTGGCATAGCGCTGCAGCGATTGCGCGAACGGTGCGGCGTATTTCGCGCGGGCGGCGTCGCGGTACTCGACGAGCATCTCGCGGAGCAATTTCACGGCATTTGCTTTGCGACGCAACCTGTCCCGCCCCACACGCGCCACCTCCAGCGCGGCACGTGCGTGGTCGAGCTTCTCCCCTTCTCCTTCCGCACTGGTGACGCGGGACTCGAGCTGCAGGCGCCGGTCGCGCGCTGCGTTGTAGCGCTTGGTGAGGTTGTCCAGACGGTTGCGGGCGCCGTCGCGGAGCCTCTCCGCCTGTGTCGGATCAGCCGCCGCGACCTCCTCTGCGATGTTGGCGGCTTCCGTGGCAGCGGACTCGCTCGCCGTCACAGCGGTATCGCGGGCAGCGACCAAGGCGTCGTCGGTGTGCTTCTCACGTGCGGCGGCAAGATCACTGCGGGCGCCACTGGCGGTGGATTCTAGCCCGGCGATCTGAGCTTCGAGGGCGACGAGCTTCGCGTGCTCCGGCCTGGTGCGCAGCTGCACCAGCTCGAGGGCTAGATCGTGAACAGCCCGGGCGATCTCCTCGACCTCTGCACGTGCGGTGTCGACGGATGCCTGCGCGTCGTCGACGGACAACGACTCAGACTCAGATTCCTCGACGAGTTCGGTAAGACGCGTGTGTTCGTGGCGCACCTCGTCGGCGTCACGGCCGCGGAGGATGTCATGACGGCGGTCGATCGCGGCGGTGAGAGCTGCAGCTGCCTCGCGGTGGGAATCGCGCAGCGCACGAGCTTCGTCAACATCGGCGCAGCCGAGTGCGCTGATGAGGCGTTCGAGTTCAGCTTCGGCGTCGCGGAGCGCGTCGAAAGCGGTGTCGGTGCCGGCGGCGGCGCGGTAGGTCAAGGTGACATCGCCGATGCCGAGTTCAGTTCCGTCGTGCAAGGCGATGGACTCAGGCTCCCCGCCGACGGTGTGACCGCTGCCGTCAACGGTGATGGTGGTGCCGTCAGGAGCGGTGATGTCGACATGTGCGGCAGCGGCATCGCGCAGGCGGCGCTGCAGGGCGACCTCATTGGAGGCAGTCTCCACGGCGCGGACATCATCATCGGTGACTGGGCGGTCCGGCGCGGTCTTCCGCAGGCGAGCGATCTCGGCGTCAGCATCGTCGAGGCGGGCCACGGTGTCGGCGAGATCGCGTAGGCGCTCCGCGGCTTGGGCCACGGCGAGGGATGTCTCCGCCTCGGCGAGGCGCTGACGTGCGGTGGTCTCTTTTTCGCGGGCCTCGGTGTGACTCTCCTCCTTGGCTGACAGCGCTTCTGCTTCAGCGCGGTCGCGCTCGCGAGCGGGCTCGAGGGACTCGTTGACGGAAGCGAGTTCGGCCTCGACCTCTTTCACGCGGGCGATAAGGGCGGTGCGGCGCTCGAGGTCCTCTTCGATGCGCTCGACATCGACGGCGGCGCGGGCCGCTTTTTCTTTGGCTGCATCGAGCCTGCCGGCCAGCTCTTTCGCCGCGGCGGCATCTTTCTCACGTTCGGCGAGCTCTTCTTCTGCACCTGGCAATTCGGTTTCGATCTCAGCCATCGTGGCTTCACTTTGGGCGAATTCGTCGACATCGCGCTCATAGGAAGCCAGGTTGGCTTCAGCTTCACGGACGGCATCTTCAGCTTCAGTGACGGCCTTGTCGACGTCGGTGAGCACCCGCTTGTCGTTGCCCTTGCCGGTGAAATACCGGGCGAATTCGGCTTCGACGCGCTGCATCAATCCGGAATCGTCGAGGGGTGCCTCGGAGGAATCAGCAGACGAACCGGACACATCGGTCGATGCCTCCAACGCGCGGGTGAACGACGGGATGCCGGCGGCGGAGATGGTCTCGGGGAAAGCGCCTTGGCGGAGAAAGAGTGCGTCGAAAAGCTCTTGGTCGACGTGCTCGGCGAGGATCTCCCCCAGTCGATTGTGGGCCTGCTCTCCTGTCAGCTCTTCGCGGCGAGGCGCGGTGATGGTGAGCTCAGCTTTGCCCTTAGCGCCTTTGCCGAAGCGCTTGTGCACGGTGAAGGTGTAGGGGCCGACAGTGGCGGCCAGGGTGACCTCCGGCTGCTCGTCGCGGCCTTTCGGGTAGAGAGCCCGGATCTTCGCGGCGGTGGAATCGTGCTTGACGGTCAGCACTGCGTCGAGCGCGTCCAAGATCGTGGATTTGCCGGCCTCGTTCTCGCCGTGAATGAGAATGACGCCGGTGTCCGGCAGGTCGGTGAGCTCGAGGTGCTCGACTGCCCGGACATTGTCGATGATCAGGGAGTGGATACGCATTAGTTCGGCTCCTTGCTCAGGCGGAACAACAGGTTGACGGCGTCGCGGGCGGAGGCGGCTCCCTCGGGGTCGGTCGAGACGGAGGCCATCTCGAGCAGGGTGGACATGGCATCGCGGGCATAGCCGGAGAGCGGCAGGTCGGTGAGTTCCTCGTCGCTGGGCTCGAGGTGGAGGTCCATGAGGCGCTCACGCTCGTACAGTGCGCCAAAGACGTTCTCCTTCGCCGCCAGCCCCTCCTCCAGCTCACGGGTCGCCTCCAGCCCGAGCGTGCCGGCGATGGAGTATTTCACCACCGTGCGGGATTTCTCCGGGTATGCCTCGAGCTGGTCCAGAAGGTCTTTCACGTCGGAGGAATCGGAGACCTCGAAGTGGAGGGCGTCGAAGGTCCATTCGCCCACGGTGCGCTCGTCGACGCTCACCTCGGAATCTGCGGCGGAGCGCTTGTCCACGCCGACCACCAGCGCCTTGCCCGAATTCACTTCTCCACCCTCGACGTTGTCGCGGCGGTCGTGGAAATCGGTGACCTCGGGTGCACCGGAGAACCACACGCGGCCGCTGGTACCGATCGGCCCGGCAGAGTGGGTGTCGCCCATGGCCACGTAGTCGATGACGCCGGCACCGAGCGCTGCCTCGAGACCGGGCAGGTCGATCCGGTCAGGCTTGTTCTCCCCACTGCGGTCCTCGCACTGGCCGTGGGCGACAAGGATGCGGATGGCGTCGGTCGGCTCGAGCCCGGCGAGAGCCTTCGCCGCGAGGTCTTCTGTTGCGTAGCGGGCCAGAAGCGGAGCACCGACGAGCTCGACGCCGGGACGGACCTCGACCGGCGTGGAATCCGCCAGCACGGTGATGTTGTCGCGCTGCGCGACGCGCTCCAGGGCGGCGCCGGGCAACAGCGCGTCGTGGTTGCCCGGCAGCAAATAGACCGGCACGGGCAAGGCACCGAGCACCTCGAGCGCACGGTCCATGGTCTGGGGGTTGAGTGCATTGGCATCGAAGACATCCCCGGCCACCACAATGAATTCCGCACCCGTCTCGGTAGCGAGATCACCGAGGCGGGAGATGGCGCGCAGACGCGAGTCGTTGAAACGCGACTGTGCGTCGTCTTCCAAGAACCAGCGAGTCATGCCCAGCTGGAAATCGGAACTGTGGATGAACGTGACGTGCTGGGCACCGGAGTGCGCGCCGGCAGATGTCGTGGACTGTGCGCTCGAGGTCATGCTGCTAGTACTACCACCGAGGGTGAACCATGCGGTTGACATGGGCGTATGTGGGCGAACAGATGTTCTTATCGGCGGGTGAGTTCGTCGTAAAGATCCTCGAGATCGGACACGGCGCGCAGCTGGTCAATATTGGTGAAAGAGATGGTCTGCATCGCCTTGTGCAGCAGGTCCAAGTCGGAGTCCTCGATCATCGGGGCGACCTTCGGGTCAGGCAGGTTGGGCAGGATGTGGCCGTCCCAGAAGAACTCGGAGCCTTCGCGGGCGGATTCCTTGGCCCGCTCACCGGCTGACTCGCGAAGTTGACGCTCAAGGGTATTCAGGTCGAGGTTGCGGAGGCGGAACAAGAGGGTGGGGTCGGCGTCGATAAGCTCTGCTGCTTTGATCGCGGCGGCGACAGCGTGCTTGCACACGCGAGTCTCATCCGGGCAGTCGCAGCGGAAGCGGATCTTCTCGTCCTCGGCGGCGAAGAGGCAGTCGAGCAGCTCACGGGTGAAATAGCCGTTGCGGACCTCGGCGAGCGCATTGGCGTTGTGCGCCATGATTCCCAGGGCTTCGCGGATGGTGCCGGTGTCGCGATACGGAAGGATGACCAGCGTGGTGAACGGCTCGTTCTGGGAACCGGCGACCGTGGCAGTGAAACGGCCGGGTTCGGGGCGGATGTCCACGACATTGCCCTGGTAGGCGTAATTGCGGCCGCGGGAGAAACGTCCTTGGTCGGTGCCCTGCTGCGCGGCGCGGTAGATGGCGCGGGCGGGCTCGTTGAAGCGCAGAATCTGCGAGCGGACCTCCTCGGACACGCCGCGCGGCGTGGTGGTCTCGGCGGCGCTGTCGACTTTTTTGCGCGAGCCGAAATTCACAAAGGTGACGTTGTCCATTGTCGGCCGTGGCATGTCTGCTCCTTTCTTCCCTTCTCGCCTGCCTATTCGCTGGTCCGGTAGCTCATGAGCGTAGCCAGATCCTCGGTGTCCAGCTCGGTGATCCAGCCTTCGCCCTCCCCCACGACGGCGCCGGCCAACTGCAGCTTGCCGTCGAGAATGTCCTGGATGGATTCTTCCATCGTGCCGCGGGTGATCATCTTGTACACCTGAACATTCTTCGCCTGGCCGATGCGGTAGGCGCGGTCGGTGGCCTGGTTTTCCACCGCCGGGTTCCACCAACGGTCCATGTGGACGACCATGGAGGCGGCGGTGAGGTTCAACCCGGTGCCGCCGGCGCGCAGCGACAAGATCATGGCGCGGGGGCCGTTCGGGTCCTGGAAGTCATCGACCATATCGTCACGCTGCTTCTTGGACACCCCGCCGTGCAGGAACGGAATGGCCTGGCCCAGCCGGTCGCTCAGATACGGCTGGAGAATATCGCCGAAGGCCTTGTACTGGGTGAAGACGAGGACGCGCTGATCGGTGCGCACGGCGTCGTCGATAAGCTGCACGAGTTTTTCCACCTTGCCGGAACGGTGCTTGCCCTTGATGGTCACGGCTGAGCCGTCGCCCAGGAAGTGCGCGGGGTGGTTACAGATCTGCTTGATGCGCGTGATGGTCGACAGCACAAGCCCCTTGCGCGCCATGCCGGTGCGCTCCGCGAGCTCTTTTTTCATCGCCTCGACGAGCGCGGTGTAGATCGCGGCCTGCTCGTCAGTCATGTCGACGGTGACCACTTCCTCACTCTTTTCCGGCAGGTCCGAAATGATCGCCGGATCCGTCTTCAGCCTGCGCAGCACGAACGGCGCGGTGAGTCGCTGGAGACGTTCCTGCATCTCGTCAGCCAGCTGCTCGTCCCGGCGCGACTCGATCGCTTTGGCGAAGTGGTTGCGGAAGAAGCTCTGCGAACCAAGAATGCCGGGGTTGACGAAGTCGAGGAGGCTGCGCAGCTCCGCCAGCCGGTTCTCCACGGGAGTGCCCGTCAGCGCGATGCGGTGACGCGCGCCAATCGCACGCACGCTTTGCGATGCCCGCGTGGACGCATTCTTGATCGCCTGCGCCTCATCGAGCACCACATGGTCCCAGTCGATGCGCCCCAGCTGTTTGTAATCGCGGGAGACCACGCCGTAGGAGGTGATGAGCAGATCGAGCTTGTCGATCTCGTCGATCAAGGCATCGCCCTTGAGGCGGCCTTGCCCGTGGTGGACGCCGACGCGCAGGCCCGGAACGAATCGCGCGGCCTCACGCGCCCAGTTCCCCACGACCGAGGTCGGCGCGACAACCAGCGTCGGGCCTGTCCTTTCGTCCTTGTCTGCCTCGACCGCGAGCAGCGCGAGCAGCTGGAGCGTCTTGCCCAAGCCCATGTCGTCGGCGAGGACCGCACCGAGCTGGTTGCGGGACATGAAGTACAGCCAATCGACGCCGCGCCTCTGGTAATCGCGCAGCTCCACCGTCACCGTGTCCGGGATGGGCTGGCGCTCCGGTGCCGGACGGTCCGTGCCGCCGATGAGCGCGTCCATCCACGCGGGCGAATCGACGTCGCCGGCGATCTCGAGCGCCCCGCCTTCGGATTCCGCCGCTGCCTCGAGCGCGAGCTGGCGCAATTCCTCTGCGGTAATGACGCCTTCGTCCACTTCCTTCTGCGAGAGAGACTCTATATATTTGCGCGACTTGGCCAGTGACCGCGCGTCCGCCATCACCCACTGGCCGCGCAATTGGATCAACCCGGACTTCGAGTTGATCAGCAGACGCATCTCTTCCTTAGTCAATTCGGTGTCACCGACTGAGAGCGACCAGTCGTAGGAGATCAGCTGATCCACACCGAAGCGGCGGACCGTCGCCTCGTCCGCATGATCGTCGTTCGTACCGACAGTGAGCTTCGCCCGCGTCTCCATCCGCTGCCACGACCGCGGCAGCATCACGGTGATGCCTTTCATCTGCAGCCGCGTCGCGTCACGGGCCACCAGCTGCATGAGCTCCTCGGTGTCCAGGTACGCGTCCCAGTCTCCGTCGCGGTTGGTCAGTGGAGTCTGCGGCAGCCGCGGGTGGCGCTCCGGGTCAACCAAGTCGGTGACTTCCACGGCGCGGCGCAGCTGTTCGCGCAGGCTGGACAAGGTGGCCACATCCACCTCGTCTAAGTGAATCGGCTGCGGCGCATCCGTTCCAGCGCGGACCTGCGCACGCACCGGCCACTGCACCTTCGCCGGATCCAGCGGCGTGTTGTTGTCAGTGCCAGTGACATCGGCGAGCTCGCTCAGCATCGCGCTGGCCGGGTCAGCATCCACCGCCATTGACACCGGGTCGGACGGTTCCTCCACGATGAAGACCAGCTGCACATTCACAGCGGTGATCGAGCCATTCCAGTGCGCGATCTGCTTGGACACGCTCGATCCGCCGCGGCGCAACGGCTGGGAGGTGAGCAGCGCTTCGGCGAAATCATGCCACGGGTACGCGCGTTCCTGGTCCTTCAGGTGACTCAAGTGCGCGCTGGCGATCCAGTGGACGAGCGTGGTGGCCACGTCCTCACCCAGGTTCATATTGTTCGCGGTGACCACGCCCGGCGCGGCCGCGATCATAGACGCCAGCCAACCGCGCTCCTCCAGCCCGGTGCCTAATTGCCACTCCGGGTACCACGCGCCGTCCGACGGGCGGACGCGGATGCTCACGCGCCCGGCGCGAACGAACCGCGTCAACCCCACGTACAGGCGGATGATCCAGTACAAATCCGGGGCGATCGCTTGGCGTTGGGTGGCGGTGGCGGCGGGGGACGCGTCGTCGAGAAGCGAAATATTGCTCAAAAACGCGACTGTCTCTTCCGGCGAGAACGCCGCAGTCGGCGCGCGCAGCTGGAGCTGCCGACCGCGCGGCGTTTGCAATGTGATCGCATCGCGGCGGCGGAACTGCGAATCCTTCAGCATGTTCTCCACCATCGGCGGGAACGTGCCCGACGGGACCTGCGACGGCAGCAAAATCTTATGCCCGTCCACACGTTCAACCCACAGGTTGAGGCCCGTAGCGGGCAGCCACAGGCCGTGCAGAAGGAATTTAGGCATAACCTCTTTTCTACCACCGTTGGCACATCGCACACTCAGGGCGAAAATGAGACCTATACCACCCTGTGTGATCTCGTACGTTATCCTGACCATTGCTTCTGAAAACCACGAGCCTTTAAAGCTACGGGCTTCTAGAACAAAGGAGATCTATGTCCGAGAACACATGGATGATCATTGCAGTGGTCATCTACTTCGGAATGATGCTCGCCATCGGTTATTACGGATGGCGCAAAACCACCAAGTACGGCGACTACGTCATCGGTGGCCGCGACCTTCCCGCTTTCGTCGCCGGCATTTCCGCCGGTGCCTCCGATATGTCCGGCTGGCTGCTGATGGGCCTGCCTGGTGCGCTGTTCGTCTCCGGCATGAGTGAGCTGTGGATCGTCATCGGTCTGTTCCTCGGTGCCTTGGCTAACTGGCAGTGGGTCGCGCCCCGCATGCGCGCCTACTCCGAGGTGGCCAACAACTCGATCACGCTTCCGAGCTTCTTCGAGAACCGCACCCACGACCAGACACGCGCGCTGCGCATCATCGCGGCCGTCATCATCATCTTCTTCTTCACCTTCTACGTCTCCTCCGGCATGGTCGCCGGCGGACGCTACTTCGAGTCGACCTTCAAGGGCGACTACCTGTGGGGCATGCTCATCGTCGGCGCGATCACCGTCGTGTACACCTTCGTCGGCGGCTTCTTCGCCGTGTCCTACACCGATGTCGCGCAGGGCATCCTCATGTTCCTCGCACTCATGATCGTCCCGATCATGGCGCTGTTCGCACTGGACAACGCCGGCGAGATCTTCAGCTACCCGCTGAATAACCCGTACGGCCCGCACGAAGAGGGCAACCCGACATTCTTCAACTTCTTCGCGGGCGTGTCCGCCGCCACCATCATCGGCAACCTGTCCTGGGGCTTCGGCTACATGGGCCAGCCGCACATTGTCACCCGCTTCATGGCCCTGCGCAGCCCGTCCGAGGCACGCGAAGGCCGCAACGCCGGCATGATCTGGGTGGGCATCTGCTACATCGGGTCTGTGTTCACCGCCATCATCGGTGCTTCCTACTTCGGCACCACCCAGCACTCCGTCACCGACCGCGAGGGCTTCGAGACGATCTTCCTGGACATGACCTACCTGCTGTTCCACCCGCTGTTCGCGGGCCTGGTGCTCACCGCTGTCCTGGCCGCGATCATGTCCACGATGTCCTCCCAGCTACTGGTCACCTCCTCCGCCCTGATCGAGGACCTCTACCGCGGCTTTGCCAAGAAGGAACTGACCGGCCCGGGCCTGCTCATCGCATCCCGCGGCATGGTCGTCCTGATCGCTGTCATTGCCGTTCTGATGGCGCTGAACCCGTCGGACACCATTCTCGGCCTGGTCGGCTTCGCATGGGCTGGCTTCGGTGCCGCGTTCGGCCCGGTCGTCGTCGCCTCCCTGTTCTGGCGCCGTCTGACCGCCCCGGGCGCCATGGCCTGCATGATCGTCGGCGCCCTGACCGTCCTGGTCTGGGGCTACCTCCCGGCGACCTCCGACCTGATCTACGAGATGGTTCCGGGCGTCCTGTTCGCCACCATCGCGATGGTCGTTGTCTCCCTGGCCACCAAGCCGAAGCCTGAGTCCGAGGCGGAATTCGACCGCGCCGGCAAGGTCTTCGACTACGCCATGGAGCACCCGGAGCAGAGCTTCGACGACGCGCTGGAGCACACCCCGCGCTAAGCAGCTAGCTCTCGCCCGGCTCACATGAGCCGACGTTGCAAAGGGCGGGACGTACGGTTTCAACTCCGTGCGTCCCGTCTTTTTCATGCCGGCTGCGTTTGGGCCCCACTAAGCGATGGCCCCTTCTTTGGGCCCCACTATGCGATGTCCACTATGCGATGCCGTTTCCAGGCGAAGCGCGACCTGGGG
>NZ_JALXWY010000023.1:0-31752 GCF_025144155.1 Corynebacterium sp. p3-SID1194 | reverse complement strand
TGAGAAGGGGTAAACGGGACGTCGATAAGCGTTTATTTACGCAACGCGCGTAACGGACGCTCCAAGCTGGTTCAGCTGCTCAACAAAGTGCGGATAACCTCGGTCGATGTGCTCCACATCGTGCACGATCGTCTCCCCGTCCGCGACCAAGCCCGCCAATACGAGACCAGCACCAGCGCGAATATCGGAAGACCAGACATCCGTCGAAGAAAGCTTATCGACGCCGCGCAGCACCACATGGTGCCCATCCACCGTCGCATCAGCGCCCAGGCGGAGCATCTCGTCCACAAACCTGAACCGGGACTCGAACACGTTCTCCGTGATCACCGACGTGCCCTCCGCAATCGCCGCGAGCCCGATCGCCATCGGCTGCAGGTCAGTCGGAAAGCCAGGGAACGGCAGCGTCTGATAATCGACAGCCTGCGGACGGCCGTCCATGCGCACGCGGAAGCCCTGCTCGTAGGTCTCCACCGTCGCGCCAGCATTCTTCAACTTCGCCAACGCGAGATGAAGGTGACGCGGCGCGATCCCGCCCACGGTCACGTCACCGCCGGTCATCGCCGCCGCATACGCCCACGTGCCAGCGACAATACGGTCGCCGACCACCGTGTGTTCCGTGGGATGCAGCTTATCGACGCCGTCGATCGTCACCGTCGACGTTCCCGCCCCCTGAATTCGCGCACCCATCGAATTGAGCATCTCGCACAGATCCACGATCTCCGGCTCGCGCGCCGCGTTATCCAGGACCGTGCGACCTTCCGCCAGCACTGCCGCGGTGAGAATATTCTCCGTCGCACCCACCGATGGGAAATCCAAGTTGATGTTGGCGCCGCGCAGCTGCCCCGCACGCGCCACAACCGCGCCGTGCTCTATGTGCGTACTCGCGCCGAGCTTCTCCAGCCCCGACTGGTGCATATCCAGCGGACGCGAACCGATCGCGTCACCGCCCGGCAGCGCCACAATCGCCTCGCCGCAGCGCGCAGTCAGCGGACCAAGCACCGCGACCGACGCGCGGAACTGCCGCACCGCATCGAAATCCGCGTGCGAAGACACCGTCGGCGGCGTATGAATCCGCACGACCGTCCCCTCGATCTCCACCTTGCAGCCGAGCCCTTCTAGGACCTTCTGCATCAACGGAACGTCGAGAATCTCCGGGCAATTGTTCAGCGTCGTCGTGCCCTCCGCGAGCAACGACGCCGCCATCAGCTTGAGCACACTGTTCTTGGCTCCCGCCACCCGGACGGCACCCTGCAGACGTGCTCCACCTTGAACCAGAAAACGCTCTTTCACGCCCCCTAGGGTAATGAAAATTCCGCGGCGCCTACGGCAGCGCGCCAATGCGCCGCGCCGCGTTCACCGCTTCGTAGCGCGTGTGCGCTCCGAGCTTGCGCATCACGCTGCGCAAGTACGACTTCACCGTCTCCGCGCCGATGCCCATTTCCTCGGCAGCCTCCACATTCGTGTGGCCGAGCGCGACACACGACAACACGTCGATCTCACGCGCCGACAGCTTTGTCGACTGCTTCACGCGGACCGGCGACACCATCTGGTCGCACAACTGCTCCAGCTCCTTGCGGAGCTCTTCTTCCTCCACCCGATTCGCCAGCATGCGCAGCTTCGAGTGCGTCGCACGGATCTGCTCCCACTCGGCACCGTTCATTACGCGGCCGGCTTTGGCGGTGCCCTTGCCGCCCTCGACTCGTCGTAAAGCGGAATTGACCGCGAGATCCTGCTCCAACGTGCGTGCCGTCATGGTGACCTCCTCGATCACCTTGTCGCCCAAGCGCACCGGCGAATGGACGCCGACGTAGAGCACGCCGCGAATCTCGCGCTGCACGATCACCGGGACAGCGAC
Source organism: Corynebacterium sp. p3-SID1194 (assembly GCF_025144155.1). Taxonomy (NCBI): domain Bacteria; kingdom Bacillati; phylum Actinomycetota; class Actinomycetes; order Mycobacteriales; family Corynebacteriaceae; genus Corynebacterium; species Corynebacterium sp. p3-SID1194. Next base: position 29,897 of record NZ_JALXWY010000023.1, on the reverse strand, counting down.
CACAGAATGCAGGCCCTCGTCCTGGATCGCGGCGTCGTGCTCGTGCGAAATGACATTCGCGCGCGTGTAATCAGACACACCCACCGCGCGCCGCGTGCTCACGACGCGACCGCCGACACCATGATTCGGCTCGATCACCAAATTCTGCAGCGCCGGCGTACGCAGTCCGATCCACTGAGTGATCTGCAGGCGGTTATCGGCAAGCAGGGTGCCGTACATCGCCACAGGGATTCCCGTCGCGGTCTTCAGTGACGTGAGCGAAGCGCGGATAGCATCATCGTCGTCCTTGACCCGTTGCGAATCCATTCAAACTCCTTACAGGAAGCCCCCCATTAGAGTGTCCCCGCCGGCGGGCGTAATTCGGTCTCTGCGGTACAGGTAGAACCATACTAACCCACCTATGGGGGTAGCAAAATGACCCGCAAGCCACACAACCGCACCCACACGCGCCCGATCGCCTCCGACCCCGAACATCTAGCTACCCCCGCTCCACAGAAACTGGAGCAACCGCACGTCATCACGCTAAACCGGGCAGTTCATTTGTTTTGGACCGCTCTGTCTATCTTTTCCGGCTTGATCGTGTACCATTGGGTCCGTCCGCGGAAGTGAACCAACTCCCGCCGTGAACACGACGCCCCGCCAACCGGGGACAAAACAAAGGAGCGACAATGGGAAACGTTTACAGCAACATCCTTGACACCATCGGCGGCACCCCGCTCGTCGAACTCAAGGGCATCACCGAAGGCACCGACGCAGCCAACGCGACCGTGCTGGGCAAGCTCGAGTTTTACAACCCCGCCAACTCCGTCAAGGACCGCATCGGCCGCGCGATCATCGACGCAGCCGAAGCGTCCGGCGACCTCAAGCCTGGCGGCACCATCGTCGAAGCGACCTCCGGCAACACCGGCATCGCCCTCGCACTCGTCGGCGCAGCTCGAGGCTACAAGGTCATCCTGACCATGCCCGAGACGATGTCCGTCGAGCGTCGCGTCATCCTTCGCGCTTACGGCGCGCAGATCGAGCTCACCCCGGGTGCAGCCGGCATGAAGGGCGCTGTGGACAAGGCCAACGAGATCGTCGAGCAGACCGACAACGCCATCCTCGCCCGCCAGTTCGAGAACGAGGCCAACCCGAAGGTCCACTACGAGACCACCGGCCCCGAGCTGTGGAACGACACCGACGGCAAGATCGACATTCTCGTCGCCGGTGTCGGCACCGGCGGCACCATCTCCGGCGCCGGCAAGTACCTGAAGGAGCAGAACTCGGACATCAAGCTCATCGCCGTCGAGCCCGCTGCTTCCCCGCTGCTGTCCGAAGGCCAGGCCGGCCCGCACAAGATCCAGGGTCTGGGCGCCAACTTCGTCCCGGGCACCCTGAACCGCGAGATCATCGACGAGGTCATCACCGTCTCCAACGAGGACGCTGTGGCCACCTCCCGCGAGCTCGCCCGCAAGGACGCCGTCCTCGGCGGCATTTCCTCCGGCGCGAATGTCAAGGCCGCCCTCGAGGTCGCGTCCCGCCCGGAGAACGCCGGCAAGACGATCGCCACCGTGATCTGCGACTTCGGCGAGCGCTACATCTCCACCATCCTCTACGAGGACATCCGCGACTAAGCATTTTCCGCTTATCGACGCCGCCCCCTCCCTGAATCCAATCCTTCAGCGCGAGGGGGCTCTGCTATTGGCGCTGCTACACTACGCCCCATGCTGAAGGTGATCAGGACCATACGTGAGGACCTCGCTAACGCCCGCGACCACGACCCAGCCGCGCGCGGCGATCTCGAGAACGCCCTCGTCTACTCCGGCCTTCACGCCATTTGGATGCACCGCATCAGCCACGCCCTGTGGGTCCGCGACGTCAAAGGCCCGGCTCGCATCCTCGCCCAGATCACCCGCTTCCTCACTGGCGTCGAAATTCATCCCGGTGCCACCATTGGACGCCGTTTCTTCATCGACCACGGCATGGGCATCGTCATCGGCGAGACCGCCGAGATCGGCGACGGTGTCATGCTCTACCACGGCGTCACCCTCGGCGGACAGGTCCTCACCCAGACCAAGCGCCACCCCACAATCGAGGACAACGTCACTATCGGTGCCGGCGCAAAAGTGCTGGGCCCCATCACCATCGGTGAGGGTTCCGCCGTCGGCGCCAACGCCGTCGTGACAAAGGATGTCCCCGCGAACTGCATCGCGATCGGCATCCCGGCCAAGTGCCGCCCGCGCAAGTCCGACGAGCGAAAGCACCTCGTCGACCCCGACTCCTACGTCGCCGAGGACAACAACTACGTCATCTAGAGCATCAGGGCGAGCCGCCTTGACATGGCCCTACGCGACAAGGTCTTTGTAGTCCGCGTTCTTCTCCACAAAATGCTCCACTGCTGAGCACGTCGGGATGATCTTCTTGCCGGCAGCGCGACTGTCGTCGAGAGCTTCCTTCACGAGCTTCCCCGACAGCCCCTGCCCCCGGAACTTGGGGTCGATGACGGTGTGATTGAAATCGCGCGTGGTGTCATCCGCATCGCGGTAGTCCGCGAACCCGGCCTGCTCCCCGTCAACCGTCATGACGTAGCGTTTCGCCGCTGCATCGTGCTCGATGTTCACGTTCTCACTTGCTGGCTGATTTGCCGTCTGATCTGCCATGGTGCCCTCCTACGAAGCGCTGTCGACCGCCACGTTTCGTGTCAGTTCGTATCAGTTCGGAAGCACCCATCATATGCAAAAAGTCCTCCCGCTTTTGCAGGAGGACTTCATGGTTGTGGCCAGAGCCAGGATCGAACTGGCGACCCCACACTTTTCAGGCGTGTGCTCTACCAACTGAGCTATCTGGCCGGAACCGTGCGCCGCGCAGTCAATACGCAACAACAGTTCAGCGACCCTGACGGGACTTGAACCCGCGACCTCCGCCGTGACAGGGCGGCGCGCTAACCAACTGCGCCACAGGGCCTTATTCTTTTGTTTCGCACTTCCGCGGCTATTTGTGTTCCGCGTCTTGCACGAATTGATACCTTACACAGAGGCCGCGAAACATTACAAACCAGCATTACACCGCAGGTTTTCAGGCGTGCGGAAGTGGCCGTGGGGTATGGTGGCCCCTCGGCTATGTTCCGAACAGTAGGTGCATCGCACCGTATTGGTGTGTGTTGTTCGCCACTGGTGTTCCGCGCGGTGAGATCCATGTTGGTGTCCCATCGCGCACCTGTATTCGACCCCTGTTATGTCTGCCGGGGTCATCATCGTTGGTGCGGTTGTGATACCTGCACAACACCGACAGGTTGTTCATGTTCGTCGGCCCACCGCGGGCCCAGGGTTCGATGTGGTGGACCTCGCAGTTATCAGCAGCATGCCGGCAATCCGGCACAGGACACGTCGTCAGTGTTGCCCGGGCGAGGTCGCGTTGTTTCTTATTAGCGAACCGTTTCGTGCTGTACAGGTTCACCGGACCTACCTGCGGGTGGAACAACGCCACCTCAAGGTCCTTGGAGTGATGGTGCATCAAATACTCCGCACCAGTCATCGTCGTGCCATCAGACAACCCCAGGATGGTCTCATCCCCCTGGCCGCCGAGGACCTTGATGTAATCCGGCAACGGGATCTGAACCAACGGGCGTGGAACAGCATCAGCAACAGCACCATCCTTGTGCAGCAAGTCGTGGAATGCCTCGTACATCTGCGGGCCCTCGGGGCGGTTGGCGTCGAGTTTTTGGCGCAGGGCGTACTCAAGAGCGGCGATATCCCTCGCATCACCAGTAGCACTAAAAGTGCGCTTGCCTTTCCGCTCCTTACCAAACCGCACCGCCGACTCAGGGGCAGGTGTATCCACCTCAGGGACGATGTCTTTGGCGCGGCGTTTCAACGTCTCGTAGTTCCCCCGCACAGACAACAACGCCAGGCGGATCCTCCACTTCTCTTTCTCCGTGCCCAGGGTGCGGACTTGTTGTTCGATGAACAAGATCTGGTCCAAGGACTTCCCCGTCTCACGGGCGATGCGTACTGCGTGGGCTTGCTTGCGGGAGAACTTCGTGGGGCCGAAGTACACCTCGCGGGCTTTTTCTCCGTCGGCGGCGAGAGTCGATTTCATTCCGGCATCGACAACGGCCTGGCGGTTGAAATCAGCCAGGATATCCATTGGTCGCGCAGCAGCGACGATAAACGCCTCGAAATCATTCACGACACAAACGTTAAACCGATAGCAACCCGAGATCCACCAAACAATGTCTACTTCAGTAGACAATGCGAAAAGGGCCCGAGCATTTGCTCGGACCCGTTTGCGACCCTGACGGGACTTGAACCCGCGACCTCCGCCGTGACAGGGCGGCGCGCTAACCAACTGCGCCACAGGGCCTTGGTACCCCCAACGGGATTCGAACCCGTGTTGCCGCCGTGAAAGGGCGGAGTCCTAGGCCTCTAGACGATGGGGGCACACGCTGTTAGACAGCTCGCCTATCGTAAGCCTCCCCTCGGCTTACCTCCAAATGAGCTGGTTATCCGGCCGAAAGCGAGGTGCTTAAGACGGAGACAACCATCGCGAAGATCATCGTGTTGAAGGTGAAAGCGAAGGCAGTGTTCACCCGCAGCTTTCGCCATGCGAGCCGGTTGGTGGGAGTGGCAGGCAGGGTGGCACCCATGACGGACGTCATGAGGGCGAGGGTGAGGTAGTCTTCGAAAAGCGGGGAATCTGTGTGCTCGAACCGGAATAGCGGAGCGCGGGCTGCGTAGTCCAACTCGAGGTACTCCGTAGCGTAGGCAAGCACCATGAAAGCCCAGGATCCGACCACTGCCACTCCAGCGAGAGCGAGCCACCGCCAGTCTTCGCGGAAATAGTCGATGCGGCTGAGAACAATGGCCACGCTGATGGCAGCGAACGCACCGATACTGGCGAGGTTCGCTGCTCCTTTAATGCCGAGCCAGCGCACCCAGCGCCGTTGCCGCAACTGATGTTCCGCGGCGGCATAGGAGGCCAGCTCGTCTGGCTGCCGCTTGGACAGTTGCCGCGCTGTCCACCCACAGAAAATGAGCACGTAGAGCACCCAGTACACGAGGTAGAAGACGATCAGCAAGATGCCTTGTCCTTCGGCGATAACATCGCGCAGGAAAAGGAAAATCGTCAGCAACGCGAGTATCGCGGCGCTGACCGTGGATACTCCGTACCGGGTGACTTCAGAACGCATCGCGGAAAGTTACCGGGCGACGGGAACCATTCGGGCGCGGGCGTCGCGCGAGTTGACCACGGTCTTGCCAAACGGGAAGCACGTGACCGGGATCAGCTTGAGGTTGGCCCACGCGAGCGGCAGACCGATGATGGTGATGGCCTGCGCGACCGCGGTGACGACGTGCCCGAGAGCAAGCCACAGGCCGGCGACGACGAACCAGATGACGTTGCCGAGCACGCTCAGTCCCCCGCTGCTGGAGGTCTCGACGACTTCACGTCCGAACGGCCAGAGAACAAAGCCGGCGATGCGGAACGCGGCGACGCCGAACGGAATGGTCACGATGAGCAGGCACGCCACGATGCCAGCCAGCACGTACCCCAGGAAGAGCCAGATCCCGGCGGTGACAAGCCAGATGATGTTGAGAATCAGTCGAATAAGTCCCATGCCGAAAGCATAGATGGGGCGCTACAGGTCGTGCTTCGCGGAAATCACGTTGAGCATGATTTGTTGCGGCACGACACGCGCCAGAGCGAAAGCGACGGGTGCCATGGACCCGACGGCGTAGTGCGGTTTGGGGCGCGTAGCTCGGATTGGCCGGAGGATTTCACGGGCTACGCGTTCGGCGCTGATGCCGGATGCTTCGTTTCGGTTCAATTTCGCCAGCATCCGCGCGAACTCTGCGGCGTACGGGCCAGCTTCATCGACGTAGGTGGTGCGGCGGGCGGAGAGGCCGGTGGAGATGGCGCCGGGCTCGAGCGTCGAAAAGCCAATGCCGAAAGGGGCTGTCTCGCGGCGGGCGGCGGTGGCGAAGCCTTTGACGGCAGCTTTCGATGCGACATACGAGGAGCGAAATCCTAGCGGGAAGCTGCCTAGCATGGAGCCGACCATCACGACGCGCCCGCGTCCAGCTGCGCGCATGGCTGGCAGGAGACGTTGAGTGAGGTCCACATGCCCGATCACGTTGACCTGGAAGAGCCGTTCGAGCGCGTCACGAGGCAATTCCTCGAAGGGGCCCGACTGCGATTCGCCCGCATTATTCACCAGCACAGCAGGGGTGCCCATCGCGAGAATCTCGGCCGCACACGCCTCGATCGACGCCGGGTCGCCGAGGTCGAGGCCGACGTATGTCACGCCAGGCAATCGCTTATCGACACCCCCTGGTTTCCTCGTCGTCCCCACCACCCGGAACCCCTCGCTTACGAGTAACCGAGCTGTAGCCTCTCCAATGCCCGAGGTAGCGCCGGTGACCACGGCGAGGTCGCCGGCACCGACCTCCGGGAGCTGCGGAGTGATAAAGAAACGTGTGATCCCCATGCCTGAATCTTAGGCGAGCAAAACTAAGCTCACTGCCATAACGGCCATTCCGCCGATGACGCCATACACGGCGCTGTGGTGGCGACCCGTCGCAATCGCGGTGGGCAAAAGATTGTCCAGGCTGACGAACACCATGATCCCGGCGATGGCTGCGAAGGTGACGCCGAGCGCCGCAGGACCGAGGAAGGGCTGCAAGAACAGGTACCCGATGATGGCGCCGAGTGGCTCAGCCAGACCGGACAAGGCGGCCCACCCGGCGGCGCGCCATTTCTTGCCGGTCGCTTCGCGCAGTGGCACAGCCACGGCGATGCCCTCCGGGACGTTGTGGATCGCGATCGCGACGGCCAGCGGCAGCGCGAGCGCCATGTCCTGCAACGCCACGAAGAAGGTGGCGAAGCCTTCGGGGAAATTGTGGATCGCGATCGCCATGGCAGTCATGACGCCGACTTTCCGCATGCGCGCGCTACCGGCGACAGGGCTGGGCTCTTCGTGGGGATTGATCTCGTCGGGAACGAATCGGTCGATCACCGCGATCAGCAAAACGCCGCCGAAGAACGCTAATGGCCCCCAGACCTCGGCTGCGGCGACCCCGGCTTCCTCGAGCCCGTCGACACCTTCGGGGAGCAGCTCGACGAGGGAAATATAGAGCATCACGCCGGCAGAGAATCCGAGGGAGGCTGCCAGGAAACGTTCGCTTGGGCGGCGTTGGAGGGCGACGATGAGGCCGCCAAGGGCCGTCGATAAGCCTGCGAATAAGCAAATTGCGAACGCCGTCATGCGCGCAGCCTACAGTAGAAAATATGACTACTGCGAAAATTTACGACGCTGAGCTCGATCCCACCAAGGACGCTCTCGCTGCCCGCTTCTCCACGCTGACGCACGTGGAGGGTTCCTACCGCGCGTTCGACCGCGACGACAAGGTCGGCATCGAAGTACTCGTCGGCACCGACGCCGAAGGCGCGCTCACGCAGTGCGGCTTCACCTACCGCGAGGAAGCAGCAGCGCTTGATGACGCCCTGTCGCCCCTTGACCACTCCATCCTCGGCCCCCGCTCCGTGGCCCACCTGACGGGCGACCCAGTCGGCGTGCGCGAATTCGTCCAGATGATCCTCAACGGCGAGCCGGGCGCGGATTTCTCTACAGGCGAGCCGATTTTCGCGGTGCGCGGGACGGGCTCTGGCGATGTCGTCGTCGACAACGTCGTGGTGGACACTCACGATAAATTCAATTCCGTGGGCACTCTCACCGTCGACGGCGAGGAAAAGCGCTACCAGCTGCGGCTGCAGCGCATCGTCCGCGACCAGCCAACTGCCGACGTGAACGACCTCGCCCTCGTGCGCGAGGACGGCGCCATCCTGATGAACCTCGGCATCTGGGATTAGTCCCGCTCGAGGCGCTCCATCAGCTCGTCGCGCACCTCGCGGCGGCGCACCTTACCCATCTGGTCCTTCGGCAGGTCCTCGAAGTGATAGAAGGCGCGCGGCACCTTGTAGCGGGTGAGATTCTCGCGTGCGAATTCTTTCAGGCTCTCCGGGTTCATCTCCGCGCCGCGGTCCAAGACGACGCATGCGACGACATCCTCTGAGCCGTCGCTACGCGGACGCCCCACGACCGCGACGTCGACGACATCTCGGTGCCCGCGCAGGGTCTCCTCCACCTCCGCCGGGTACACGTTGAATCCGCCGGTGATGATGAGCTCCTTGATGCGCGAGACGAGCTTGATGAAGCCGTCTTCTTCCATCACGCCCATGTCGCCGGTGCGGAACCAGCCGTCATGGAAGACCTTCTCGGTCGCCTCCGGATTATTGAGGTAGCCACCGAAGACCTGTGGGCCCTTCACCAGGATCTCGCCGGGCTCACCGTACGGCATGTCCTCGTCGAGATTGTCGGGGTTTGCGATGCGCACCTCGGTGTCCGGGAACGGGATGCCGATGTAGCCGGGGCGGCGGTCGGCGCTTTCCGGGTTGCCGATCACGATCGGGGATGTCTCGGTCAGGCCGTAGCCTTCGATGAGGTGGCCACCGGTGACCTCCTCCCACTCCTCGATGACAGAGGCAGGCAGGGACGACGCGCCGGAGAGGCCGATCTGGACCTGCGAGAGGTCGACATTCTTCTCGCGGGCGGACTGGATGATGCGCTCGAAGACGGTGGGCACGGCGGGCACGAAGGTCGGCGGGGTCTTCTTCACCGCGCGCATGATCAGGTCCACCGACGGCGCAGGCAGCAGGACCAGCTCGCTGCCGATGAAGAATGTCAAGGTCAGGGAGAACGTCAGGCCGTAGGCGTGGAAGAACGGCAGAGTGGCCAGCATGCGCTGGCCGGGCTCCTGCAGTTCCTTGGCCCACGCGCGGCCCTGCACCGGGTTGGCCATCAGGTTGCGGTGCGTCAGCGGCGCGCCCTTCGGGGCGCCAGTGGTGCCGGAGGTGTACAGGATCAGGGCGGGGTCGTCGAGCTCGATATTGTCCGGGGTGCGCACGCGCGGCGGAATCACCTTCCGGGCACTCAGGACCTTCTCCCAGGGCAACGTCCCCTCCGCAGGTGCGGTGAGCTGCTCCCGCGCCTTCTTCAGCTTGCCGACGGGCACCTTAAGCACTGCGCGCTGAAGCAGCGGCATCGCCTTGGTCATATCGACACTGACCACGATCGCCAGCTCGGTGCTGTCGTCGTCCTTGATCGTCGTGGCGGTCTCCGCCGCCTTGTCCCACACGATGGCGACGCGGGCGCCGTGATCGGCGAATTGGGGGCGCAGCTCATGCGCCGTGTAGAGCGGATTATGCTCCACCACGATCGCACCCAACTTCTGCACCGCGAAAAAGGCCACGACGTGCTGCGGACAATTCGGCAGCATGATGGCGACGCGGTCGCCCTGCTGCACACCGATACGCTTGAGACCGTCGGCGGCGCGGCGAACCTCCACGTCCAGTTCTCCGTACGTCATGGTGCGGCCGAAGAAATGGGTCGCGGTCTTGCTGGCGTTGGCGGCGAGGTTGTCGTCGTAAAGCTCGACGAGCGTCTTCTCCGGGTACTCCAGCGTATGGTCCGTCCACTCCGGGTAGTACTTCAGCCAGGGCTTGCCGCTGCTGTTGTCAGCGGGCTCATTCACGTCGGACATGCCGTCCACCCTACGCCGGGACGATGGCCTTCGGGCGAAGAAAATCCCCGCGACCAAAAAAGGACCGCGGGGATCGGATGCAGTGGGCCCTGTGGGGATCGAACCCACGACCTGCGGATTAAAAGTCCGTAGCTCTACCAACTGAGCTAAAGGCCCGTGCGCATACATGGTAGCGGGCAGGTGGGTGAGGGGAGAAATCGGGGCGTCGATAAGCGAATGCCCACGTCAGTTTGTGCGACCGCGACGTGGGAGGGAACAATGGGGCACGTGACTTCTACTCTTCCGCAACTGCGCATCGGCGGCATGGACCTTGCTTCGCCGGTCATCCTCGCACCGATGGCCGGCGTAACGAACATGCCTTTCCGCGTGCTGTGCCGCGAGATCGAGCAGGAGCTGACCGGCACCGCGTCCGGGCTGTACGTGTGCGAGATGATCACTGCCCGCGCGCTGGTGGAAGGCAACGAGAAGACCCTGCACATGACCACGTTCGCGCCGCAGGAAACGCCGCGGTCGATGCAGCTGTACACCGTCGATCCGGAATACACGTACCGGGCGGTGCGCACCATCGTCGAGCGCGACATGGCCGACCACGTGGACATGAACTTCGGCTGCCCGGTGCCGAAGGTGACGCGCCGCGGCGGCGGGTCCGCACTCCCCTACAAGCGCAAGCTGTACGGGCAGATCGTCGACGCAGCCGTGCGCGCAACAGAAGGAACGGACATCCCGGTGACCGTGAAATTCCGCATCGGCATCGACGACGAGCACCACACGCACCTCGACGCCGGGCGCATCGCCGCCGACGCCGGTGCCGCCGCCGTGACTCTCCACGGGCGCACCGCCGCGCAGCGCTATTCGGGCGACGCGGACTGGGGCGAAATCGCGCGCTTGGTCGAGCACATGGACGGCACCGGTGTGCCTGTGCTCGGCAACGGCGATATCTTCGCGCCGCAGGACGCGCAGGCCATGATGGATGATACGGGGTGCGCCGGCGTCGTCGTGGGACGCGGCTGCCTCGGCCGCCCGTGGCTATTCGCGCAGCTCGGAGCGCAATTGCGCGGCGAAGAGGTACCCGAAGAGCCGACACTCGGCCAGGTCGCGCGCATCATGCAGCGCCACGCGGAGCTTCTCGCCGCCCACGAAGGGGAGGCCAAAGGCTGCCGAGACATGCGCAAACACGTAGGCTGGTACCTCAAAGGCTTTCCAGTCGGCGGTGAATTCCGCGGCCAGCTCGCGCGCGTTTCTTCGCTCGCGGAGCTGGACGAGCAGCTCTCCACCATCGCCACCTCGAACGAGCGAGCTCAGGCTGCCGATTCCGCGCGCGGACGCCAAGGTTCCGCGGCGAAGGTGGCGCTCCCCGACGGCTGGTTGGACGACCCAGAAGACGACACCGTGCCGGTCGGAGCAGAGATTGACTCCAGCGGCGGATAGTGAGGACACCCCACCATGCGCACCGAATACCGCGAGCACCTCAACGCATTCGCTGAGGACTTGCAGTTCATGAGCGACACGGTGCGCACCGTCATGCGTTACGCATCCAAAGCGCTTATCGACGGCTCGCTCGAAGACGCCGAAGCCGCCCTCACCGAAGCGGACACTTTAAAGGAGATTCGTGTCCGCTGCGAGGAACGCAGCATGGCTCTACTGGCGTTGGAAAGCCCCGTGGCATCCGATTTGCGCCAGGTGTTCACCTCCATCTACATCGTGGAGGACTTCAACCGGATGGGTACCCTCGGACGCCATATCGCCAGCATTGCTCGGCTGCGACACCCCGAATACGTCTACGACGAGACGATGAAACCCACCGTCGTGGAGTTGGCGCGGCTCGTGGACACCATGGGCGAGCTCATCCACGACCAACTGATCGCTCCCGACGTCGACGGTGCACTGGCGATGAGCGAATTCGACGACGAGCTCGACGCGCTCAACCAGCACCTGCTCAACAGCGTCACCGCTCACGACTGGCAGGGAACTAGCCGCACCGCCGTCGACTTGGCGTTGCTCGGGCGCTATTTCGAGCGCTACGCCGACCACTGCGTCAACGTGGCCGCTCGCATTGTCTACCTCGTCACCGGACTCACACCCGAGCGCTACGTGCGCAAAAAGGACGCGGACGGTCACAAGATCGAGATGAACGAACGCTTCCGGGAACTGGAAAGGTACTTCGGGCGGGGGCGGTAGGCGCGACGTCGATAAGCGAAAAAGCGTAAGCCCCCGGTAGGAACGAATCCTAGCGGGGGCTGCTGCGCGAAATGGCTTAGCCGAAGCGGCCAGCGATGTAATCCTCGGTCTCCTTGCGCTCAGGGTTCTCGAAGATCGTGTTGGTGTCGTTGAACTCGACGAGGTGGCCCGGCTTACCGGTCGCCTCGAGGGAGAAGAACGCGGTCTTGTCGGACACACGAGCTGCCTGCTGCATGTTGTGCGTCACGATGACGATGGTGTACTCGTCCTTCAGCTCGTGGATCAGGTCCTCCACAGCGAGGGTGGAGATCGGGTCCAGAGCGGAACACGGCTCGTCCATGAGCAGGACCTCCGGCTGGACTGCGATCGCGCGGGCGATGCACAGACGCTGCTGCTGACCACCGGAGAGGCCGCCGCCCGGCTTATCCAGACGGTCCTTGACCTCGTCCCAGAGGTTCGCGCCACGCAGGGAGCGCTCAGCGACCTCCTTGAGCTTCTTCTTGTTCTTCTCGCCGGACAGCTTCAGGCCGGCGACGACGTTGTCCTCGATGGACATGGTCGGGAACGGGTTCGCCTTCTGGAACACCATGCCGATGGTGTTGCGGACAGCCACCGGGTCGACGTTCTTGGCGTAGATGTCGTGGCCGTCGAGAAGCACTTCGCCGTCGACGGACGCGTTCGGGATCACCTCGTGCATGCGGTTCAGGGTGCGAAGCACGGTGGACTTACCGCAGCCGGACGGACCGATGAATGCGGTCACAGCCTGTGCGGGGATATCCATGTTGACGCTCTGGACGGCGTGGAAGTCGCCGTAGTAAATGTCGAGGTCGTTCAGCTGGAGCTTGATAGACATTAGTTTCTCCTAGATGGGAATGAAGGGCGGGGCGACTTATTTCTTGACCGAGAACTTCGCGGCAATGAAACGTGCCAGGAGGTTCAAGACAACAACGAGGATGACCAGGGTGAGGGCTGCGCCCCACAGGCGGTCCATGACCGGCTGCGCAGAACCGGACTTCCACATATCGAGCATGAACAGCGGAAGCGAAGACTGCGGCTGACCGAACAGGTGGGTCCAGTTCAGCTGCGGCGTGGAGCCGACAAGGATCAGCACAGGAGCGGACTCACCCATGACGCGGGCGATAGCCAGCATGATGCCGGTGACGATGCCGGACAGTGCCGTCGGCAACACGATGCGTGCAATGGTCTTCCACTTCGGGACGCCGAGGGCGTAGGACGCCTCGCGCAGATCCATCGGGACAACGCGGAGCATCTCCTCGGTGTTGCGCACCACCACCGGGACCATCAGCAGGATCAGCGAGAGCGACACGGCGAAGCCGGAGCGCTGCTGGCCGAGGATGGTGATCCACAGGGCGTAGACGAACAGAGCGGCAACGATGGACGGAACACCGGACAGGATGTCCACCATGAAGGTGGTCAGCTTGCCCAGCTTGCTGCCATTGGAGTACTCCACCAGGTAGATAGCGGTGAAGATACCGATCGGAATGGAGAACAGCGACGCGATCAGCGTCTGCATGAGGGTACCGGCGATGGCGTGCAGGGCGCCGCCGCCCTCGCGGCGGGCGCGGACGCCGACCATGTCCTGGGTCCACCAGTCCGGGCTCAAGATGGCCTCATAACCGCGGGACACCAGCGTGAACAGCAGCCAGAGCAGTGGGATCAGGGCGAGGATCATCGCGACCCACATCAGGCCGCCCATGAAGGAGTTCATGGTCTTGCGGGATGAGGAGATGTGGGTGAATGGGCTGCCGCTGGTCGCGGTTGCCTTCTCGCGGGTCGCGGTCGCGGTAGCTGCGGTGGTGCCAGCCGCGGTCTCGGCCGGGGCGGTCTCTGTCACCTTGGTGACCTTCTTGGACTCGCCAGAATTCTTACCGGGGTATGCAGTGCTCATGTCATACACCTACTTCTTGTTGACGATCGCACGTGCGATCGAGTTGACGATGAAGGTCAGCAGGAACAGCACCAGACCCGCGGAAATGTACGCACCAGCGGAAGTCGGGTTGTTGAACTCTGCCGAGGCACTCGCGATGGCGGTCGCGAAGGTCGAGCCGCCGTCGAAAAGCGAGCCACGGAATTCCGGGCCGGTCGGGATGACCATGTAGAGCGCCATGGTTTCGCCCAGGGCACGACCGAGGCCCAGCATGGAGCCGGCGATGTAGCCGGACATACCGAACGGAAGAACAGTCATGCGGATGACTTCCCAGCGGGTCGCGCCCAGTGCCAGGGCGGACTCGATCTGTCCTGGAGGGGTCTGCACGAAGATCTCGCGGGTGGTCGCCGCGATGATCGGCAGAATCATGATCGCCAGGACGATGCCACCGGTGAGCATGTTGCCGCCCGTCGCGAACGACGGGGAGTTTTGGTACTGCTTGAACAGGAAGAAGTTGCCGCCCCAGGAATGAATCCACTCGTAGAAGCCGGAGAGCTTCGGACCGAGCACCTGCGCGCCCCACAAACCGTAAACGATCGACGGGACAGCCGCGAGCATGTCGACCAGCGTTGCCAGCGGACGCACCAGCTTCTTCGGCGCGTAGTTGGACAGGAAGATCGCAATGCCAAGGGCGATCGGCATGGCGATGATCAGAGCGATGATCGAGACCGTGATCGTGGTGAAGAAGAGGTTCGGAATACCGAACTTCATCTCCTCCAAGTTCGCGGTCTGCCAGTCGCCTCCGTAGGTGAAGAAGTTCTCTTTGTTCAGGCGCAGCGGGTTGAAGGCCTGCATCAGGAGGAACAGACCGATCGCGATGATGATGACGGTGATCAGGGCGGCGGAAATGGTGGAGAGCGATTCGAAGACGCGGTCGCCCGGACGCTTCACGCCAGCACCGCCACCTGCGGTGCCCACAGCGGCAGAGTCATCTCGGTCCGTTTCTACAGGCGTCGCCTGCGACGAGCCACCGATCGGGTCGGCGCTGGTCACGGAGCCGGCGCGAGCGTTATCCGGCAGTTCGTTGTCAGCCATAGTGACGATTCCTTTGAATAGTGAAAGTCAGTGTGTAGAAGAGCGTGGACGCTCCCCCACTTTTGTCGGGGCGTACGGACGACACCGTTGGAGGTTCCCGGACCGCACCCACCACGTGAACATGCCCCCGGCTCACAGCTGCGGCAGGGGGCATGTTGTCTTACCCAGACTGTGAGGCTGGGTACGTGTGACGCTCAGGCCTTAGGAGATAGCGTCGACGGAAGCCTTCAGCTTCTCGGCGAACTCGCCCTTGACCGGGATGAAGCCAGCATCAGCGAGCTCCTCGTCCTGGGACTCGAGGACGACGGTGAGGAAGTCCTTCACCATGTTCTTGGTCTCCTCGTCGTAGCCCTTGGAGCAGACGATCTCGTAGGTGGTCAGGATGAGCGGGTATGCGCCACCCTCGTGGGAAGAGAACAGAGCCTTGGAGTCGACGACCATGTCGTTGCCCTCGGTCTTGAACTGGACGGATTCCAGAGCCTTGTTGACGGTCTCGTCGGACAGCTCAACCGGGCCGCCACCGAAGTCGATGTTGGCGACACCGAGGTCGAGGTCACGTGCGTAGCCGGACTCGACGTAGGTGATAGCACCCGGGGTAGCGTTGACTTCCTCAGCCACGGAGGTGGAGCCATCCTTACCGACGCCGACCTCCTTCGGGAATGCCTTGCCCTCGCCGGTCCACTTGCCGTCGGAAGCAGCAGCCAGGAACTTCTGGAAGTTGTCGGAGGTACCGGACTCATCGGAGCGGTAGATCACGGAGATGTTCTGGTCCGGCAGCTCGACGCCGTCGTTGTTCTCGGCGATCTTCGGGTCGTTCCAGTTCTTGATGGTGCCGTTGAAGATCTCGACGATGTTGTCGACGGTCAGGTTCAGCTCGTCAACGCCCTCGATGTTGTAGGCGATAGCGACCGGGCCGATGACCATCGGCAGGTGCCATGCGTCGTTGCCACCGCAACGCTCCTTGGCAGCCTCGACCTCGCCCTTGTCCTCCTTCAGCGGGGAGTCGGAGCCAGCGAAGACAGCCTGGTTACCGGTGAAGTTCTTGATGCCCTTGCCGGAGCCGGTCGCGTTGTACGCGAGGTTCGCACCGGGGACTGCCTCGGAGTAGCGAACGCCGAAGTACTCCATAGCGTTCTTCTGGGAGGTAGCACCCTCAGCGACGAGCTGGCCGGTCTGGCCGGACAGGCCCTCGATGGAGCCAGCGTCCTGGCCCTCGGAAGCGGTGCTCTCGCCGCCCTTGGCGTCTTCGGTGCCCTTCTCGTTGGAGTCGCCGCAAGCGACGAGGGTCATGGAGGTCAGTGCAGCAATGCCTGCGACTGCTGCAGTGCGCTTGATGTTACGGATCACGGGGATACCTTTCCGGTGCGAATTCAGATTGCTTCTGAGCATCGGTCTCAGGGCGCAGGAATGTCCGTGCCTGAGTGCTCACATTTGGGAAGCTACGGGTTTCGCGTTAACCATGCGACCCCTAAACGGTGAACAATGAGTTAACTTTGGGATCTCCTGTGAATTAGTGGTGCGTTCTGTGTCACATTTTTGACCACGAGGAGCGTCAGGCCGCGCGCACAGCGTTGGCACGGTCGACGGGACCCGCGGAATAGACGACGTGGCGCTCCGCCACCTCAAAGCCCATCGCTTCGTACCTGCGCACGGCGGGAACGTTGTCGGCTTCGACATAGAGAATGACTCGGCGCGAACCGCCTGCGACGAGGTGCTCGAGTCCAGCGCGCATGAGGGGGTCGCCGAGTCCGCGGCCGCGATAAGCGGAGGACAGGCCGACGACGTAGACCTCCCCCACTTCTTCCGAGTGGCGCTTAGTCCAGTGGAAGCCGGCCAAAGCAGACAGCACGTCAGCTTCAACGCGATCAGCTGCCCACAGCAAACGCACGCCGTCAGGGTCGAACCAGGGGGCGTCCATGGAATCGTGAAGCGCCTCAGCAGTCTGGCCGCCTTGCTCGGGGTGCCAGGAGAACGCGTCGTTGTTGACGTCCAACCAGGCCTGCTCGACGGCATCGCGGCCCCAGCGCGAAACGGATTCGGTGTAGCTCAGCTCCTCAAGGTCGGCAGGCAGAGCATCGCCGGTGGCACCGAATCCGCCGATGCGCTGCAAGGCTGTGCCGTCGACAGCCATGACGAGAAGTTCGCGGGTGGGGTGCAGCGACAAGCTCGACGCGAGGGCTTGGGCCGCGGGAAGATTACCGTGGGCCCACAGGCCAGCGTCGGGGCGCGCCTGTAAGACGGTTTCAGCGAGTGCGGCGCCGTGCCCGTTGCGACGGGAAGCTGGGTCCACGACCAGTTCGGCGGAGCCGTCGGGGGCGCAGGCGGCGAGGGAGCACAGGGTGTCGTCGATAAGCGATGCCCAATAGATATGGTCCGATCCGCGGCCGAGCTCTTTGGTGAATCCCTCGGAGAAGGCTTCGACGCCGTCGGCCTCATGCGCGCGGTCGAGGAGGGCGCGGGCGGCGTCGACCAGCGCGGATTCGGCGCCGAGATCGACGCGCTGCACTGCGGAAGAACCCTGTGTCATACCCCCAGGCTACGGTAAAGGCATGAAGGTGAAGATGCTTGCGGCGATCGCGTGTGTCGTCGCGCTCGCGTTCGGCGCGGATGCGGCGGTGGCGGCGCATGTGGAGCGCGCGTTGGCCGCGCACGCGCGGGAGGCTGACGCCCTTCCGGCGGACCCGGAGACGTACGTCGGCGGTCTTCCGTTCGCGCAGGTCGCGCTCACGGGCAGGGTTCCGCGCGTGAGTTTCCAGGCGCTCGATGTGCACGTTGACGGGGTGGGAATCGCGAATACGCGCACGGATATTTACGGCATCGACATCGACGTGGACAAGGCCGTCAGGGCGGAATTCGCGGGGGCGCATGCCAAGCGCGTGGAGCACACGCTGTCCCTCGACGGTGTCGCGTTCGGCCAACTGCTCGGCATGACGGACCTCGACATCGCGAATCCATACGATATTTCGCCGACGGGCGGCACAGCGAGCGAGGCGCAGCTCACGGGCACGGTACCGGGCACGGACGAGAAGACGTCGGCGGTGGTCACCCTCCGG
The DNA here is from genome assembly GCF_025144155.1 of Corynebacterium sp. p3-SID1194. NCBI lineage: Bacteria > Bacillati > Actinomycetota > Actinomycetes > Mycobacteriales > Corynebacteriaceae > Corynebacterium > Corynebacterium sp. p3-SID1194. The sequence goes on along the minus strand of NZ_JALXWY010000023.1, from coordinate 12,108 downwards.
CTCGACGGCACGACTTTCCGCATGGAACCCGAACAGCTTATCGACGTCCCATCGGCCCTTGCCCCCGCCGTCACCGACGCGTACACCCTTGAGTTGGATACCCGCGACCTCCCGATCGGCGCGCAGGCGGACCTCGTGGAAGTGGCGGGCGGGTCGATCCGCTTCTCCTCCCAGCAGCACGATGTGACCGTGACCGACGAGCTACTGTCCCCCGTCGCGGTTCCGGCGGGCCGATGACTACCCTTGAGTGTCATGAGCGAAAACGAGAACCCGCAGAACGAACCGACGAATGCGAAGCTGAACAGCAACGACGCTGTCAACCTGGCTGCGGAGCAGTCGAAGGGCACGGCGCACCGCAATATTCCGGGGTTGGGCCTGGATGAGATCCCCCTGCCGGACGACACTGCGAATTTGCGCAAGGGCCCGAACCTGCATGACGGCCTACTGGGCCTGCTGCCGCTGGTGGGCGTGTGGCAGGGCGAGGGACAGGCAGTGGAGCTGCCCGCATCGCCGGAGGAAGAGCCGAAGGACTACGCTTTCGGCCAGCAGCTGGTCATTTCGCACGACGGCGAGAATTACCTGCGTTTCGATTCGCGTATCTGGCGCATCGACGAAGACGGCGAACCCACCGGCGCGGACCAGCGTGAGACCGGGTTCTGGCGCATCTCCCTCAAAGACGAGATCGAGGTAACGCTGACTAATTCCCGCGGATTGGTGGAGGTTCTCTACGGCTCCCCGGTCAACGAGCGCGCGTGGCAGATCACGTCGGCCTCCACGATCGCGACGGAGCAGGGCCCAGCCAACCACGGCCCGGGCAAGCGCATGTACGGGCTGATGCCGAACAACAATTTGGGCTGGGTCGACGAGCGTGTCGCAGCCGGTTCCACGCAGGACGACATCACGTTCATCCCCTACATGTCGGCTGAGTTGAAGCGTATCGCGGGCTAGCCGGCGACGGCGGCGTCGATAAGCTTGCGCACCTTCGCTTCTTCTTTTTTGCTGGGCGCGGGGAGCTCTTTGCCATCGATGGCGGTCACGCGCACTCCGCCGCGCACGGAGCTGACCAGCCACACCTGGTCGGAAGCGCGCAGGTAATCGACGTCGATGTCTTTTTCTTTGCAGCGCCACCCGTCTTTTTCCGCGCGTGCGAAGACCGCGGCTTGGGTGGTGCCTGGTAGCACGTCGCCGCCGGTGGTGGGCGTGCGCAGCTTGTCGCCGCGGACGACGATCACTGACGAGGTCGCTCCCTCAAGCACGCGCCCGGTGGCGGGGTCGATGTAGATGACGTCGTCAAAGCCGCGGCTTTTTGCCCAGCGTACGGCGGACATCGCCGCCGCGTAGTTGAGCGTTTTCGCGCCGACGGTCAGCCACGGGGTCTCCTCCGTGGCGGCGAGGGTGTAGCCGCGCGGGGCGGTCATTATTTTCGCGCCACGTTCGCGCAGCTCAAGTTGCTCGCGCGGAATCGGCCGCACGGTCACCCACGCGCTGGGCACACCGGTGGATTCGCGGCCGCGGGTGTACGTCCACTGGCATTTCGCCTCCACATCGGCGGGTTCCAGCCCGGATTCGCGCACGAAATCGGCGACGGCCATCTCGGTCGCGTTCCGCCACGCTTGAGCGGGCGGTTCTGGGAGGTCGAGCAGGCGCGCGGAATTCGCGAAGCGTTTCAGGTGCGCGTCGAGATTCGTGGGCGTGCCGGCGGTGACAAGGATGGTCTCAAAACAGCCGTCGCCGCGCGTGACCGCCGCGTCGTCCCAGTACACGTGCGGAAGATTCGCGTTTTGCCGCCGCAGGGAACCGCCGAACGGCTCGACGAGGTAAATGACTGCGTTGTTCGGGCCCATGATTCCCCATTATGCCCGCGTACTATTGGGGGACGTGAATAACTACCGTTCGCCCCTTTTAAGCTTTACTGGTGCGGCCGAGCTGCCCGACGCAACGAGCACGCTTATCGACGCCGCAGGCGTCCCCTCCCACTACGGCGATCCCCTGCGCGAACAGCGTTTCGTGCAACGCGGCGGTGTCGCCGTGGACCGCAGCCACCGGTACGTGATCCGCGTGGCGGGACCGGACGCCGCGGAATTTTTGAACAACCTCCTGTCACAGAAACTCGACGACGCTCCCGAGGGTTATTCCGCCGCATTTTGCGATCTGGACATACAAGGGCACATTCTCCACCACGGCGACATCACGCGCACCGGTGACGCGTTCTTCCTGGACACCCCGTCATATCTGGGTGAATCCCTGCTGGAGTACCTGACCAAGATGATCTTCTGGTCGGAGGTGACGGTCGATAAGGCGGACCTGGGCATCATCACGGTGCTTGGCGCTCCCAACTCGTTCGCCGTGCCGGAATCCACCGGCGCCGTCTTCTCCCGCGAGGTGGACTGGGCCGGCCCGCGCCGCATCGACATCGCCGTGCCGCGTAAGCAGCTTGCCGACGTCTACCGGGCGCTCACCAGCGCTGACGCCGGCCTGGAAAAGGCAGGCCTGATGGCGTTCACTGCCGAACGCGTCAAGGCCTTAGAGCCAGAACAACGCGCGGACCTCGACGCGAAATCCATCCCGCACGAGGCACCGACGCTCATTGCCCGCGGCGGCCACGTCGGCGCCGTGCACCTGAATAAGGGCTGCTACCGCGGGCAGGAGACCGTCGCACGAGTTGAAAACCTTGGCCGCTCCCCGCGCCTGATGGTCCTCGTGCACTTGGACGGCTCCGCCCCAGCGGAACCGGAAACGGGCTCTCCTGTCACCGTGGGCGGGCGCACCGTGGGACGACTCGGCACTGTCGTCCACGACTGCGATTACGGGCCAGTCGCCCTAGCGTTGGTGAAACGCTCCGCACTCAATGCACCAGAAGATGGCATCACTCTGGACATCGAAGCAGGCGACGAGGAAAACGGCACCATGACTGTCACCGCCGCTGTGGACATTGATTCCCTGCCAGCGGACGAGGGAGAAAAGGCGGGGCGCGCCGCCGTGAATAAGCTGCGCGGGCGCTAGTTCCTAGCGCTTATCGTCGTCAGCGTCCCAGTCGGCGTACTCGGCGTACTGCGGGTCGACCTCGTAATCGTCGTCCTCGTCATGGTCGTCGTCCCACTGGTTGTTCGAAGGGGCCTTGCCCGCGAGCTCCCGCTGGAGCGAATCAAGATCCATGTCGGGCGTGTTGTACTTCAACTGGCGTGCGACCTTGGTCTGCTTTGCTTTGGCGCGTCCGCGACCCATGGCGTGACCCCCTTGAGGTGTCTAAAGGGCGGCTCGACTAATCGGCGGCCCTTCTGAAAACGTCTGAAAATTTGTCCTGCATGCCATAATAGCGTGCGCGTCAAATTATGTCGCTTACCTCTACCACCAGCACAAACCGCTCGGGGCGCGGTGTGCGCGCCTTGAGCTACTAGTGCACGTGCGTGCCGACGAGCGTCGCGCGAGCCCCCGCATCCTCGTCCGTCGCGGTGCGCACGACGCCGAGCTCCCAGCAGTCCACGTGGCGCGCGGTGAGCATCGCGAGCGCGCGGTCACGGTCCTCCGGCGCGACGACCGCGACCATGCCGACACCCATGTTGAATGTCTTTTCCATCTCTTCTTCCGGGACCTTGCCCACGGTGCGGATGGTGCGGAAAATCTGCGGCGGCTCCCACGACGCGCGGTGCATTTCTGCGACCTTGCCTTCTGGGATGACGCGCTCCATGTTGCCCACGAGACCGCCGCCCGTGACGTGGCAGAACGTACGCACCTCGCACTCGTGCGCCAGCGCCAAGCAGTCGAGGGCGTAAATGCGGGTCGGCTCAAGCAGCTCCTCGCCGAGCGTGCGACCCAATTCCTCGATGTGGCCGTCGAGCGGCAGCCCTGCTTTCTCAAGCAGGACATGGCGGGCCAGGGAATAACCGTTGGAGTGCAGGCCGGACGACGCCATACCGATGATCACGTCGCCGTCGCGCACACGGTCAGGGCCGAGCAGCTCGTCAGCCTCGACGACGCCGACGGCCGTGGCGGAGACGTCGTATTCGTCCTCGCCCATCACGCCCGGGTGCTCCGCGGTCTCGCCGCCGAGCAGCGCGCAACCGGCCTGGACGCAGCCCTCAGCGATGCCGCCGACGATCTCCGCGACCTTCTCCGGCACGACCTTGCCCACCGCGATGTAATCCTGGAGGAACAGCGGCTCTGCCCCGCAGACCACGAGGTCGTCGACGCACATGGCCACCAGGTCAATGCCGATCGTGTCGTGCTTGTCCATGGCCTGGGCGACCGCGAGCTTCGTGCCCACGCCGTCCGAGCCAGCCGCCAACAGCGGCTCCTTGTACTTGCCCAGCGCGAACAGTCCGGCGAAGCCGCCGAGGCTGCCGCGGACCTCCGGGCGCGTCGCGCGCTTGGCGTGCGGGGCGAAAAGCTCGACGGCCTTGTCGCCGGCCTCGATATCCACGCCGGCGGCGGCGTAGGAGACAGAAGTGTCAGCCTGGGTGTCCGGGTTTTCCGGCCGCTGGTTGTCGGGGGTGGTCATGAAAGCTACATCCCTTCCTGAATGCGCCGAACCGCATCGGCATTGGCATTGTGCTCGGGCAATCCGAGCGGATAGTGGCCGTCGAAGCATGCGGCGCACAGATTGTTGGCGGGCTTGCCCGTGGAGGCGATCATGTCGTCAATGCTCACGAACGCCAATGAATCGGCTCCGATGACGCGGCAGATATTCTCCGCCACGGCTTCCTCATCTCCACCCGCATTATTGGCGATGAGCTCGCCCGGGCTGGCGAAGTCGATGCCGTAGAAACACGGCCACTTCACCGGCGGCGACGCGATACGCACGTGCACTTCTGCGGCACCGGCTTCGCGGAGCATCCGAATCAATTTGCGCTGGGTGTTGCCGCGCACGATCGAATCGTCGACAACGACAAGGGACTTGCCCTCGATGATCTCGCGCACGGGGTTGAGCTTCAAGCGCAGACCCAGCTGGCGCAAGGTGTCCGATGGCTGGATGAATGTGCGGCCGACATAGGCGTTCTTCATCAAACCCTGTGCGAACGGAATGCCGGATTCTTCGGCGTAACCGATCGCGGCAGGGGTGCCGGACTCAGGTACAGGCATGACGATGTCGCCGTCGACGGGCGCGACGCGGGACAGGCGGCGGCCAATCTCCAGGCGGGTGGCGTTGACCGTTTGGCCTTCCACCACAGAATCAGGACGCGCGATGTAGACGTACTCGAACACGCACGTCTTCGGCGTGGCGTCGGCGAAGCGCTCGGTGTGAATCCCGGATTCGTCGATGGCGATGAGCTCGCCGGGTTCGATGTCGCGGACGAAGGATGCACCGGTGATATCCAGTGCGGCAGTCTCGCTGGCCACGACCCAGCCCTGCTCGAGGCGGCCCAGCGACAGCGGTCGCACGCCATGCGGGTCGCGCGCCGCGTACAAGGTGTTGCCGTCGGTGAAAACGAGACAGAAAGCACCCTTCAACGCCGGCAGCAGGTCGCGGGCGGAATCGAGGAGGGTGCGGTCGTCGCGGACGCCGTCGGCAAGCAAGGCCGAGACCACGGCAGTATCCGACGACGAGCCCTGCCCCTCGACCCCCTCGGCGGACACGAGCTTGCGGCGTATCGCCTCGTCTTCCAGCGTCTTGAAATTGACCAGGTTGCCGTTATGCGCCAGCGACACATCGGTCCCGTTCGGGGAGGTCCGGAACATCGGCTGGACGTTCTCCCACTTCCCGGACCCCGCGGTGGAATAGCGCGTGTGGCCGATTGCCACATCGCCCTGCAACGCGTCCAGAATCGCCTCGTCGAAGACCTGCGAAACCAGACCGCTGTCTTTGAATACCACGATGCGGCCCTCATCGCCCACCGCGATGCCGGCGCCTTCCTGGCCGCGGTGCTGCAAGGCGAACAGGCCGAAATACGTCAGCTTGGACACATCCTCCCCCGGTGCCCATACGCCGAAGACACCGCACTCCTCGCGCGGCTCGTTCTCCTCGGCCTCCATATCCCGTGGGATACCAGTAGGCACCGAATGATCGGTGACGTTGGCGGCATCGGCAGCATCAGCATTCAGGCTTTGCACGTGCACAACCCTAGTGGATTCACCCACCTAGAGGGCAATCACCGGCAAGCCGGCGGTGACCTCCCCGGCGCGGGAACCCGAGGCTTCCACCAGACCCTCGGCAACGGCGGTGTCATAATCCAGCTTCCCCGTGGCCAATTGCAGCCAGACTTCCGGCGCCATCTCCACCACATTGGGAGGGGTGCCGCGGGTGTGACGCGGGCCCTCAACACACTGAACAGCCACAAATGGGGGCACCCGAAGCTCCACCGTGTGTCCGGGGAGTTCGGCGGCGAGGGCGCGCACGGAACGTCGACAAGCGTCAGCGATCAGCCCACGAGCCGGAACGGGCGTGCTTTCCGGATCCTCGATCCACCCCTTGACAGCCTCAATCGCGGCGCGGGTGGCCGAAGGGTCGTTCTTAGGAGTCATGATCGCAGTCTACGTATTAAACTCACAGGAATGACCGAGACAGCGGAATCTGTAGATAAGCCCTCATCCATCACCCTTCGCTTCATGGCGGCCCCGACGGACATCATTCACGCTGGTGCGCAAGGCGTTTCCGGCGGACGCGTCCTCGAGTGGATCGACAAAGCCGCCTACGCCTGTGCCGTCCAGTGGTCCTCGACCTATTGCGTCACCGCATACGTGGGCCACATTCACTTCACCCGCCCCATCCCGTCCGGGCACATCGTGGAGGTGCGCTCCCGCATCGCCATGACCGGACGGAGCTCCATGCACATCGTCAACGAGGTCCTCTCCGCCGACCCGCGCGAAGGCGTGTTCACCCGCGCCTGCGACTGCCTGGTCATCTTCGTGGCCAAGGACCCCGAGACCGGCAAGGGCATGCAGGTGCCCACGTACGTCCCGCAGACCGACGAAGAAAAGCGCGTCGAGCAGGCCGCGAAGTCCCGCATGGAGCTGCGCAAGAATATCGAAGAGCAGATGGCGGAGCAGACCTACGACGGTGAGTCCCGCGCCCCGCGCATCATCCACCGCTTCATGGCTAAGCCGACCGACATCAACTGGGGCGGCAAGGTCCACGGCGGCACCGCGATGGAGTGGATCGATGCGGCCGGTACTTCCTGCACGATGGAATGGTCCGGCGAGCAGACCGTGGCCGTCTATGCAGGCGGCATCCGCTTCTACCGCCCGATCTCCATCGGTGACCTCATCGAGGTCGACGCACGCCTAACCCGCACCGGCAAGCGCTCCATGAGCGTGGACACCCACGTGCGTTCTGGCGATCCGCGCGGCGGCCGCGAGAACCTGCAGACGGCGATCCACGCCACCTTCACCTACGTCGCTACCGACACGGACGGCGACCCGCTGAAGGCCCGCAAATTCGTCCCCGAGACCGAGGAAGACAAGGCTCTCTGGCAGCACGCCGAGGTGCTCAAGGCGATGCGGGAGGAGTACCGCCCCATGCCGCTCGTCTCCCCGAACCCGTCCACCCAGCGGACGGACTAGACCGCGGAACTAACACAAGGCACAGAAAAAGCGCGGGGACCGCTTCACGGCGGTACCCCGCGCTTTGCGCGTAAACAGGTGTCTAGACTGCTGCGTTCGGCGCGTCGGCGTGCGCGAACAGCCCCGGCAGAGTGCCCGCCCACGCGGTGCGCAGCGCCTGCATGCCGATGGACTGGCCAGCGCCGGGGGTGCCCTCAGCGAAAGTAATCTCGCCGCTCATATTCGTCGTGCCGATCACGGCGGCCGGAATGCCCAGCTCGACAGCGTCGGCGATAACGCGGTCAACGCGGTCGGAGCTGCACGCCACGAGCACGCGGGAAGCGGACTCGGAGAACAGCGCGGTGAACGCGTCCTCGTGAACAGCCGAAAGGTCGAGTTCAGCGCCCTTCTCAGTGTCCTTGAGCATCTCGAACACCGCCTGGCCGAGGCCGCCCTCAGACAGGTCGTGCGCGGCGGTGAGTCCGGCAGACGCACCGGAAGATTCCGCAGGCGCGTCGGCAGAGCCGCAGAAGAAGTCCGCGAGCTTCGCCTCGTCAGCCAGGTCCACCTGCGGCGGAAGGCCCGCAAGCCCAGCGCCGGAGATGTCCTGCCAGACGGAGCCGCCGAATTCGTCGCGCGTCTCACCGAGGAGAACGAGGACATCGGGGTCCCCGTTATTGACCACGCGGTGGCTCACGGAGTGCGCGACATCGTCGATGACGCCGAGCACGCCGACCACAGGCGTGGGCAGAATCGGGGTCTCGCCCGTCTGGTTGTAGAACGAGACATTGCCGCCGGAAACGGGGATATTCAGCTCACGAGAGCCGTCGGCAAGCCCGTGGACAGCTTCGCGGAACTGCCACATCACGTCGGGGTTCTCCGGGGAGCCGAAGTTCAGGCAGTTGGTCACCGCGACGGGGCGGGCACCGGTCACTGCGACATTGCGGTACGCCTCGGCCAGAGCGAGGCGCGCGCCCATATTCGGGTCCAGGTACGTGTAGCGGCCGGATGCGTCGGCGGAGACGGACACACCGCGTCCGGAGGTTTCGTCGATACGCAAAACGCCCGAATCCGCGTGGCGCGCCTGGACAGTGTTGCCGCGCACGTAGCGGTCGTACTGCTCCGTGATCCAGTCGCGCGAGCACAGCGCGGGGGACGCGACGAGCTTCAGCCACGCATCAGCGACATCCGCAGGCTTATCGACGTCCACCGCTTCCTGCACCCCGTCCTGCCACTCCGGGCGCTCCCACGGGCGCTCGTAGACCGGCGCTTCATCCGCGATGGTCGACGGCGGTGCATCGAGAACGATCTCGCCGTTGTGCTCGATGATCAGGCGGTCGTTTTCTGCGGTGACCTCGCCGATCTCTGCGCAGTTGACGTCCCACTTGGCGCAGATCTCCTTGAATCTCTCGACGTTTTCCGGAGCCACGACAGCGCACATGCGCTCCTGGGACTCGGAGGCCAAGATCTCCGCGGCGGACATATTCTCCGCGCGCAGCGGAACAGCGTCGAGGTTGACGCGCATGCCGCCGTCGCCCGCCGCCGCGAGCTCGGACGTCGCGCACGCCAGACCCGCGCCGCCGAGGTCCTGGATACCGACGACGACATTGGCGCCGTAGAGCTCCAGGCAGCACTCGATGAGGACCTTCTCCGCGAACGGGTCGCCGACCTGGACGGCGGGCAGCTTGCGCTCCGCGCCCTCCTCGAAGGTCTCGGACGCCAGCACGGACACGCCGCCGATTCCGTCAAGACCCGTGCGGGAACCGAAGAGCATGACCTTATTGCCCGTGCCGGATGCGAATGCGAGCTTCAAATCCTCGACCTTCAGCGTGCCCACACACAGCGCGTTGACCAGCGGGTTGCCCGCGTAAGTGGCGTCGAACGAGGTCTCGCCGCCGATATTCGGCAGACCGAGCGAGTTGCCGTAGCCGCCGATGCCCGCGACGACGCCGGGCAGCACGCGCTTGGTGTCATCTGCGTCCGCCGGACCGAAGCGCAACTGGTCCATCACGGCGATCGGGCGCGCGCCCATGGCCATGATGTCGCGGACAATGCCGCCAACACCGGTCGCCGCACCCTGGTACGGCTCCACGTAGGAGGGGTGGTTGTGCGACTCGACGCGGAACGTCACCGCATCCCCGCCGCCGATGTCCACCACGCCGGCATTCTCGCCGATGCCAGCGAGAATCTTCGAGGCCATCTCCTCAGTCATGGTCTCGCCGAAGTAGCGCAGGTGCACCTTCGAGGACTTGTAGGAGCAGTGCTCCGACCACATCACCGAGTAGACCGTCAGCTCCGCGTCCGTCGGACGGCGGCCCAGAATCTCGCGAATGCGGGCGTACTCGTCGTCCTTCAGGCCCAGCGCGGCATACGGCTGTTCCTGCTCCGGCGTCGCCTTCGCGGCCTCGACGGTGTCATTGTGCACGAGCGGGTTCTTTTCCTGTTCGCTCACGCGAATCACGCTCCGATCTTCGAGATTTCGGCGATGGCGGACTGGATCAGCCCCAGACCATCGGTGGACGGCCCGGTGAGCAGGTCAATGGCGTGCTCCGGGTGCGGCATGAGCCCCACGACACGGCGGTTCTCGCTGGTCACGCCCGCGATGCCGTTCATGGAGCCATTGAAATTATCGGTGTAGCGGAAGACCACGCGGCCTTCCGCTTCAAGCTTCTCGACAGTCCCCTGCTCCGCCTGGAACCTGCCCTCCCCGTGCTTTGCCGGCACGAGGATCTTCTGCCCCGCCTCGAATTCGCTCGTCCACGCCGTCTCAGCGTTGGCGACTTCGAGATAGGTGTCGGTGCAGTGGAAGTGCAGGCCCTTATTACGGGTCAGCGCGCCCGGCAGCAGCCCTGCTTCCGTGAGGATCTGGAAGCCGTTGCAGATACCCAGCACCGGCATGCCCTTGCCAGCGGCCTCCACGACGGCCTTCATCATCGGCGCCATCGCCGCGATCGCGCCGGAGCGCAGGTAGTCGCCGTAGGAGAAGCCGCCGGGAACGATGACGGCGTCAACGCCGGTCAGGTCCTCGTCCGCATGCCAAAGAGACTTCGGCTCCGCCCCTGCGAGACGGACGGCGCGCAGCGCATCAACGTCGTCAAGCGTGCCGGGGAATGTGATCACCCCGATGGTCGCTGCCATCTTTTACGCCTCCTCTTCGCGCACGATGACGAAGTCCTCGATCACGGTATTGGTCAGCAGCGTCTCAGCGACGCGCTGCAACTCCTCGTCCGTGACCGAATCGGCGACCTCCAATTCGAAGCGCTTGCCTTGGCGAACATCCGTCACCCCGTTCACCCCGATGCGCCCCAGTGCTCGGTGCACAGCCTGTCCTTGCGGATCCAGAATTTCGGCCTTGGGCATGACATTTACAACGACTCGTGCCATGAGAATCCTTCACAGTCTTGACGGTCTGAAGACGCCCGTCAGTATATCGGACCGCCCAACCACTCCCCCTCCCCGCGGCGACCTTCGCGCATCGCCCACGACCCCTGCTGCGCGTTGAAAACAGTTTTCATTACTGGTTAGATGTCCTCTATGCAGACTCGTCATCTTCACCGTCCGGCCACCTCGAAGCCGTGATCAACGGCACCGACATCGACCCCCACCACTTCGAGCCTTCCGCCAAGGACCTTGCCCGCGTCCGCGAAGCCGGCACCCTCGTCGCCAACGGCGGCCCCTACGACGCCAGCCTCTACACCGTCGCCGAGCAAGACCGCATCATCCACGCCGTCCCCCTCATAAGCAAAGAAGAAGCCGAGGCCCACAAGCATGCCCATGAGCATGGGGAGGAGGGCCATGATCATGAGGGGCACGAGCACGGCGAGCACGGCCACGAAGGCCACGAGCACGAGGGACACGGCCACGATCACTCCCACGGCATCCCCGACGATCCGAACGAGCTCGAGCACGCCTGGTTCTCGCCCGAAAAGGTGAAGGAAGTCGCGGCCGCGGTGAAGGAGAAGGTCGGGGGATCGACGGAGGACGTCGATAAGCGAATGGGCGCAGTGGAAGAGAAGCTCGCGGCGTTACCGCACACGCACATCGCGATGACCGAGTCGATCGCGGCACCGCCCAGTGCGCGCTGTTGTCTGGGCAGTCGTGTTCGCTGAGGTCTCCGCGGTCGGCGGCATGATTCTTTCCCTGGCTCCAGGTGTACCGGTGAGCGTGTTCGTCGCGTTCATCACACTGATCCCGAAGAGGTAAGCGATGAGTCCCTTGTGAAGGTGCTCGACGCTGTCGGCCTCAAAGATCAGCACGTCGAACCCGCGGACGATGTGGGGTATCGGGGAAGTGCGCTGTCCGGCGGCCAGCGCCAGCGATTGGCCATTGCGCGGGGCCTGCTTCGAGGACCATCCCTCTTGCTCCTCGACGAGAGCACTGCCGCACTCGACAGCGAAGCTGAACGGTCGATCTGCCTCATGCTGCGCGAGCTGAGCACGCGGATGTCGGTCGTGATGGTGGCACATCGTCCTTCCGCGTTCACCCTCGCCGATCGAAGCATCGTCCTCGAGGACGGCCGGGTCGGGGCGTTCGGGGATCATGATTCACTCATGCGCGAGAACGATCTCTACCGTCGGCTGGTGAGCGAGTCGACCGACGCCGGCGCTGATCGATGAAGCGATCCGCCCGGTT
>NZ_JALXWY010000022.1:0-32879 GCF_025144155.1 Corynebacterium sp. p3-SID1194 | reverse complement strand
CATGAGCATCATGCTCGCGACGGGGGCGTTCTCTATGTGTCAGTCATTCAACTCCTCAATAATTCCTGTGATGCGTGGCACAGGCTGTGTTTAGGATTTACCGTAGGTTCATTCGGGAAAGTTGTTTTCTTGGACACCTGCCCCTTTTGTTTCTGAGTTTTTGAGGATTATGGATACGTCGCGCAAGTTTTCGTTGAGTTTTGTTTCGGTGTTGTTTGTTGCTGCGTTGCTTGGTGTGTGGGGGCTTGTTGCTCCGGGTGATGCGGTAGCGCAGCGTGACAGTGAGTCCAGGTCGGCGGCATCGTCGTCGGCTGCGGAGTCGAGTACTGAGTCATCGTCGACTGAGTCGTCTGAATCTGCTGGTTCGTCTGGTTCGAATGAGGCGACGGTCGATAGTAAGGCTGCGTTGGTGTTGGATGCGTCGTGGTCGATGGCTGAGCAGGATGTCGATGGCGGTACGCGTATGGATGCGGCGAAGCAGGCGTCGCATGATTTGGTGAATTCTCTGCCGGAGCAGGCCAACCTTGGTCTGCTTGCTTACGGTATGCGTGAGTCGAATGCGCCGGATAATCGTGATGCGGGGTGTCGGGATATTGAGACTCTGGTTCCGGTGGGCAAGCTTGATAAGGGTGAGCTCAATTCCAAGATCGACGAGATGTCGCCGAAGGGGTATACCCCGGTGGGTAATTCGTTGAAGGCTGCCGCTGAAGAGCTCGGTGATTCGGGTGAGCGCACGATCATCCTGGTGTCTGACGGTATCGATACGTGTGCGCCGCCGCCGGTGTGTGAGGTGGCCAAGGAGCTTGCGGGCGATGGTTTTGATCTGACGATTCACACGGTCGGGTTCAAAACTGATGAGGATGCCCGCAAGGAGCTGGAGTGTGTTGCTGAGGCTGGTGGTGGTGAGTTCATTCAGGCTGATGATGCTGGTTCGTTGGCGGAGTCGTTGAAGTTCCTTGCCCAGCGTGATGCGGAGACGTACCAGACGGCCGGTACTGAGTTCGAGTATTCCGATACCCCGGAAGACGCCAAGTGGCTGGGCGAAGGCCGCTACCACACCAAAGTGAATGCCAAGCTCAAAAAGAACGCGGGCGACAAAGTCGAGACCGGCTACTACAAGGTCGCCATTCCCGAGGGACACAATGCGGTCATTTCCACGACTGTCCTTCCAAAGCGATCGAAGTCGGGGCGAGCTTCCGATGCGGGATTCATTGTCCAGCGAGTTGAGCCCAAAAACGAAGTGGAAATGTGCGACGGCTCCTATGGCGGCGTTAATACATCCGTTGACGGAAAGACGAGCGGTAGCGCTGCCTGGATGCCGGAACCCCTGATCAGACGGTTCGTTCCTGTCGACGAAGACAGAGGCTGCAGCCAGCGTTGGACGATTCCTGACCAAATTGCCTTTACAAACGCTGAGGAAGGAAAAGGCACGGGGGAGGAAGAAGTCGACGTCGAGGTTGAAATCAATTTCGAACCGATTCCCGACGAGGAAGAAGTTTCTCAGTACCCAGATGCGCAGGAAGTCGATGATAAAGGTCCAGAGCTCGGCTTCGACGGGCCCCAAGACATCAAGGGAGGTTCGAGTTTCTCTGAGGCGGTGGAAGTGAAGCCGGGTGCCTACAAGGACGCGATCGTTCCGGGTGAGTACCGCTTCTACAAAATCCCGGTGGAATACGGACAGCGTCCAGTATTTAGCTACCGGACAATAGATGGTCAGGACGGGAAATCTCGAGGGCTGTCTCCGATGCTCTACTCGCCGTTCCGTCAAAACATCAAGTATGAGTCGACCCGGCCGGAAGCTAACTTGGCAGGGAATGTGATCAACTTCCGCAACAGGGAATCCGGTATTACGGGCGATGAGCAGGCGAACGCAGGCTACTACTACGTGGGGCTCGGAATGCCGCAAGGCGGCGAAGACCGTGTCATGGGTGTTGAGCAGCCGTTTGAGATCGCGTTCGACGCGGTCGGGGCGGAGACTGATGGTCCAGAGTGGCGTCCAACGGAGGAAAATGGTCCGGAGCCGAGTGATACTCCGCCGGATACGGGCGGGAAGAAGGACGGCGGTGAGGAGAAGTCTGATGAGTCGGATACCCAGGCGCAGGACGAGTCGGACGACGGCGGTCTCGGCACCAAGGGGATCCTGATGCTGGTGTTGGGTATCGGCATCGTGGTGTTGCTTGCAGCATTGGCGGGCATCATTGCGCTGTTGCGCCGGAGGTAATCCGTAGCGCCAAATAGGGGAGAGCCCCTCTGCTGGCCGGTCCGTTGTTGGGATTCGGTTGGGGGAGGGGCTCTCCTTTTTCTTATGAGTGGTTGATCCTGTGATGCGTGGCACAAACGGTGCTTAGTATTTACCGTAGGTTCATTCGGGAAAGTTGTTTTCTTGGACACCTGGCCCTTTTTGTTCCCCGAGTTTTTCAGGATCATGAATTCGACGCGTAGATACTCATTGAGTTTTGTTTCTGTTTTGTTTGTTGCCGCGCTTGTGGCGGTGTGGACGTTGGTTGCGCCTGGTGATGCGGTAGCGCAGCGTGACAGCGAGTCCAGTTCGGCGGAGTCGTCGTCGGCTGCGGAGTCGAGTACTGAGTCATCGTCGACTGAGTTGTCTGAATCTGCTGGTTCGTCTGGTTCGGATGAGGCGACGGTGGATAGTAAGGCTGCGTTGGTGTTGGATGCGTCGTGGTCGATGGCTGAGCGGGATGTTGATGGTGGTACGCGTATGGATGCGGCGAAGCAGGCGTCGCATGATTTGGTGAATTCGTTGCCGGAGCAGGCCAACCTTGGTCTGCTTGCTTACGGTATGCGTGAGTCGAATGCGCCGGATAATCGTGATGCGGGGTGTCGGGATATTGAGACTCTGGTTCCGGTGGGCAAGCTGGATAAGGGTGAGTTGAATTCCAAGATCGACGAGATGTCGCCGAAGGGGTATACCCCGGTGGGTAATTCGTTGAAGGCTGCCGCTGAAGAGCTCGGTGATTCGGGTGAGCGCACGATCATCCTGGTGTCTGACGGTATCGATACGTGTGCGCCGCCGCCGGTGTGTGAGGTGGCTAAGGAGTTGGCGGGTGATGGTTTTGATCTGACGATTCACACGGTCGGGTTCAAAACTGATGAGGATGCCCGCAAGGAGCTGGAGTGTGTTGCTGAGGCTGGTGGTGGTGAGTTCATTCAGGCTGATGATGCTGGTTCGTTGGCGGAGTCGTTGAAGTTCCTGGCCCAGCGTGATGCCGAGACCTACCAGACCGCCGGTACTGAGTTCGAGTATTCGGATACCCCGGAAGACGCCAAATGGCTCGGCGAAGGCAAGTATCACACCAAGGTGACCGCTAAGGTCCCGTCCGACTCTGACGAAAAGGCGGCCCCGCGCTACTTCAATCTTGCGGTTCCGGAAGGCCATCGAGCTATCGTCAGCACCACGATCATTCCGAACCGTAGCGCTTCCGGCCGCGCTCACTCCGGCACTTTCAATCTCCGCCATCACGGAATTGAGAATGGGAACGAAGACTGCCAAGCTTCCAATGCTGGGCTGGGTGGCTTCGGCGAGACTAAGGGAAATGGTTACTCCCCGCCCCAGCCCGTTGTCACTGAGCTAAACCCGCAGAAAGCGCTGAACGGTTGCGACCCGCAGCACTGGATCTTGCCGACCGAAATCTACTTGGGGAACACCAATGACAAGTCCTCAACGGAAGAGACCGGCATCGAGGTCGAAGTCAATTTCGAGCCCATACCGGAAGGTGGCACGGGGGGTGCTCCTGCGGGATCGGACGACTCGAAGGGGGCAGAAAAGTCCCTAGATTTCGCAGGGGCGCAGGATATCAAGGGTGGATCGAGCTTCTCCGATGCCGTTGAAGTGAAGCCGGGTGCGTACAAGGACGCGATCGTTCCGGGTGAGTACCGCTTCTACAAGATCCCGGTGGAATACGGACAGCGCCCTGTCGTTAGTTTTCGCTCGGACGCCTCAGTACGAGACGAGGCAGATTATCTCGAGGCCATGCTGTACACACCACTCCGCGAGAGGAAAGCAGAGGATCAAATCCTTCTGTTGGAAGACGACAGGCAAGGCTCTTTGGCTGGGCCTGTGGTGAAGCCGGGGAAAGAGAATGCGGGGTACTACTTTGTCGGCGTCGTGTTGACTCAGGGGTCTGAGGACGATGTCATGGGTGTTGAGCAGCCGTTTGAGATCGCGTTTGATGCGGTTGGTGAGAAGGCTGATGGTCCTAAGTGGCGTCCGACGGAGGAAAATGGTCCGGAGCCGAGTGATACTCCGCCGGATACGGGTGGGAAGAAGGATGACGGCGAGGAGAAGTCGGATGACACGGACACCCAGGCGCAGGACGAGTCGGACGACGGCGGTCTAGGTGCCAAGGGAATTCTGATGCTGGGTCTGGGTATCGGCATCGTGGTGTTGCTTGCAGCATTGGCGGGCATCATTGCGGTGCTGCGCCGGAGGTAATGCGTAGCGCCAAATAGGGGAGAGCCCCTCTGCCGGCCGGTCCGTTGTAGGGATTCGGTTGGGGGAGGGGCTCTTCGCATCGGTGGGTGCTGGAAGAGTGTGGTGTGCGGCGCGGCTTCGGTGTGATTTTGGACGCAGATGAAAATATTTCGAAGAAAATTCCACCCGTGTAAGCCGTTTTTCGCATGTCAACGCCTGTGGTGAAACTACATGTAGGTTATTTCCCTTGTCTATCCTGCGAATACCACGCGTGTAACTACTATATGTAGTATCAGTTGCCAGAATATGGCACAACGTATAGTGTTTCTTGGTGTTCGCCCCCGACGGGGTGCGGGCGCGGCGCATCGCTCGATGCCGCACCACTCTTACGTTGATTCGAGCGCTAGCGGCACCCCTGGGGCCGCCAGGTAAGTCTCACTAGCCCCCGAACATCCTCTGAGAAGAAAAGAGCCCTGAGAACTATGTCGATCACCCTCTACACCAAGCCAGCTTGCGTCCAGTGCAACGCTACGAAGAAGGCCCTGGACCGCGCTGGTCTGCAGTACAACACCGTGGATATCTCCATGGACGACTCCGCGCGCGACTACGTCATGGCGCTGGGCTACCTGCAGGCCCCGGTCGTTGAGGTCGACGGGGAGCACTGGTCGGGCTTCCGCCCGGACCGCATCCGTTCCCTCGCTGAGAGCGTCGCGTAGTCGCCCCGCATGAAGTTCAAGCCGTCACGTTGTTGGCGGCTTAACGTTTTGCTGTAGCTGTTTTCGCGTTCTTTTCGTCTTCCTGCCAGCTGTTTTTCAAGTCAAAGGGTCAGCAATCTGCCATGTTGGTCGTTTACTTTTCTTCCGCGACGGGCAATACCCACCGCTTTGTGGACAAGCTCGGTTTGCCGAGCGCACGGATTCCGCTCCGGAGGGGTGACGCGCCGCTGAAGGTTCAGGAGCCATACGTGCTGGTGTGCCCGACGTACGGCGGCGGGGTGTCGCTGACTCACGAGAATGTCCGCCCGGTGCCGCCGCAGGTGATCCGGTTTTTGAATGACGAGTCGAACCGAAAATTGCTGCGCGGTGTCATCGCGGCGGGCAATTCCAATTTCGGCCCGGATTTCTGCAAAGCAGGAAATATAATCGCTGAGAAGACGGGTGTGCCGTATCTGTACCGCTTCGAGTTGATGGGCTCGGAAGAGGACGTGGAGAAGGTTCGCGAGAACTTGGTGGCGGGCGTCGATAAGCTCGGTCTTGAACCGCTGACCGCGCGCGACCGTGAGGTGCTTGAGGCGCGTCGCGCGGAGACGTCGGAAAGCGAGCTGCGTCTCGCGCGGTTGCGCGAGCGTTACCACGCTGTATAGCTGCTGGCTGTACGGCAATAAAGCTGAAGATTTAGTCCTGAAATTACATATTTGATCACTGCTTGAGAAAGGCCCGAAAACCGTGACCGACACTGTGGGGAAGACCGTTGCTGAGCCGGTGAGCCAGACTGAACAGCTGGATTACCACGCGCTGAACGCGCTTTTGAACCTGTACGACGAGAACGGCCAAATCCAGTTCGACAAAGACCGTGAGGCGGCGAACCAGTTCTTCCTGCAGCACGTCAACCAGAACACCGTCTACTTCCATGATCTGGAAGAGAAGATGGATTACCTGGTGGAGAACAAGTACTACGAGCCGGAGACGATCGAGAAATACGACTGGGACTTTGTGAAGTCCACCTTCAAGCGCGCGTATTCCTACAAGTTCCGCTTCAAGTCGTTCTTGGGCGCGTACAAGTACTACACCTCGTACACGCTGAAGACCTTCGACGGACGCCGCTACCTGGAGCGTTTCGAGGACCGTGTGTCGATGACCGCGCTGTTCCTCGCTGACGGAAACGAGCAGCTGGCCTCCGCGCTGGTCGACGAGATCATGACCGGCCGTTTCCAGCCGGCGACGCCGACCTTCCTCAATGCCGGCAAGGCGCAGCGCGGCGAGCTCGTCTCCTGCTTCCTGCTGCGCATCGAGGACAATATGGAGTCCATCGGCCGTGCGATCAACTCCTCGCTGCAGCTGTCCAAGCGTGGCGGCGGTGTCGCGCTGCTGCTGTCCAATATCCGTGAGTCGGGCGCGCCGATCAAGCACATCGAGAACCAGTCGTCCGGCGTCATCCCCGTGATGAAGCTGCTGGAGGATGCCTTCTCTTACGCCAACCAGCTCGGCGCACGCCAGGGTGCTGGCGCGGTGTACCTGAATGCGCACCACCCGGACATCCTGCGATTCTTGGACACCAAGCGCGAGAATGCGGACGAGAAGATCCGCATCAAGACGCTCTCGCTCGGCGTGGTCATCCCGGACATCACCTTCGAGCTGGCTAAGCGCAACGACGATATGTACCTGTTCTCCCCGTACGATGTCGAGCGCGTCTACGGCGTCCCGTTCGCTGATATTTCGGTGACGGAGAAGTACGAGGAGATGGTCGAGGACCCGCGCATCCGCAAGTCCAAGATCAACGCCCGTCAGTTCTTCCAGACCATCGCGGAGATCCAGTTCGAGTCCGGTTACCCGTACATCATGTTCGAGGACACCGCGAACAGGGCGAACCCGGTCAAGATCGGCCGCGTGAACATGTCCAACCTGTGCTCCGAGATTCTCCAGGTCAACACTCCGTCGGTACTCAACGATGATCTGACCTACGCCGAGCTGGGCAACGATATCTCGTGCAACCTCGGCTCGCTGAATATCGCGATGTCGATGGATTCTGATGACTTCTCCACGACGGTGGAGACCGCGATCCGCGGCCTGACTGCAGTGGCGGATAAGACCTCCATCGATTCCGTCCCGTCCGTCCGCGAGGGCAATGACGCTTCGCACGCTATCGGTCTTGGCCAGATGAACCTGCACGGCTACCTGGGCCGCGAGCACATTGAGTACGGCTCCGAGGAGGGCTTGGACTTCACCAACGTCTACTTCGCGTCCGTGCTGTATGAGTGCCTCAAGGCCTCCCACAAGATCGCGGTGGAAAAGGGTGAAGCTTTCGAAGGCTTCGAGCGCTCCGAGTACGCCACCGGCGAGTTCTTCGACCGCTACAATCCGGAGGATTTCCAGCCGAAGACGGAGAAGGTCAAGGAGATCTTCGCTAATTCGACGGCGCAGCCGCCGAGCGCGGAGCAGTGGGAGCAGCTCAAGAAGGTCGTCGCGCGTGACGGCATCTACAACCGTTACCTGCAGGCTGTTCCGCCGACCGGCTCGATCTCCTACATCAACAACTCGACCTCGTCGATCCACCCGATCGCGTCCAAGATCGAGATCCGCAAGGAAGGCAAGATCGGCCGCGTCTACTACCCGGCGCCGCACATGGACAACGAGAATATCGACTACTTCAAGGACGCCTACGAGATCGGCTACGAGAAGATCATCGACACCTACGCTGTGGCCACGAAGTACGTCGACCAGGGCCTGTCGCTGACCTTGTTCTTCAAGGACACGGTGACCACCCGCGATCTCAACCGCGCGCAGATCTACGCGTGGCGCAAGGGCATCAAGACGCTGTACTACATCCGCCTGCGCCAGATGGCCCTGGAAGGAACCGAGATTGAGGGCTGCGTGTCCTGCATGCTGTAAGCAGGAGCTTATCGACGAAGCGTTCACCCCACCCCGACGTTTTCCCTGCAAATAGATAGGATGATCTGCGTGACTGACGCGCATGAATACGACTCGTACCTGGCCGCCCACGACAAACCGATCAAGGCGATCAACTGGAATTCCATTCCCGACGACAAGGACCTGGAAGTCTGGGACCGCCTGACGGGCAATTTCTGGTTGCCGGAGAAGATTCCGGTGTCCAACGATATCCCGAGCTGGAACACGCTTACCGACGATGAGAAGCAGGCCACGATGCGTGTGTTCACTGGCCTGACGCTGCTGGACACGATCCAGGGCACCGTCGGCGCGGTCTCGCTGCTGCCGGACGCGAATTCGCTGCACGAGGAGGCGGTGCTGACCAACATCGCCTTCATGGAGTCGGTGCACGCGAAGTCCTACTCCAATATCTTCATGACCCTTGCGGACACTCCCTCGATTAACGACGCGTTCCGCTGGTCGGAGGAGAACGAGTACCTCCAGCGCAAGGCGAAGATCATCTTGAGCTACTACGAGGGCGACGACCCGCAGAAGCGCAAGATCGCCTCCGTGATGCTCGAGTCCTTCCTCTTCTACTCCGGCTTCTACCTGCCGCTGAATTGGTCGGTGCACTCCAAGCTGACCAATACCGCTGACATTATTCGTCTGATCATCCGCGACGAAGCGGTGCATGGCTACTACATCGGCTACAAGTACCAGCGCGCATTGGCAGGGGAGAGCGAGCAGCGCAAGGACGAATTGAAGGAATACACCTTCGATCTGCTCTACGATCTCTACGACAACGAGTGCCAGTACACCGAGGACATCTACGATCCGCTGGGCTGGACCGAGGACGTGAAGCGCTTCCTGCGCTACAACGCGAATAAGGCACTGAACAACTTGGGTTACGAGGGGCTCTTCCCGGTCGACGAGACCCGTGTGTCCCCGGCGATCCTGGCGTCCCTGTCCCCGAATGCCGATGAAAACCACGACTTCTTCTCCGGCTCGGGTTCGTCCTATGTCATCGGCAAGGCCGAGGACACCCAGGACGACGACTGGGACTTCTAGTAGTCCAGCCTCAAATTTCATACATCAATTCGCATTAACAAGAGCGGGTCGCGTGGTTGCGCGGCCCGCTCTCCCCAATCCGGGGTCAATCAGAAAAGGCCGAACCAAGCAGGTGTCATGGTCATTATGGGTGTGGCCTGTGATGTCTGGATTTTGGCTGGGGCGACCGTTAAGATGAAGCGGTACTAGTTGCGCCTACCCATGCGCCTGCTTGGGGTGCCACCGGGGTCATCGGATCGCCGGAGGCGAGGCACAGCTGAGTCTCAATCAGGAGGAAACGAATGACTGCTGTGGCACCACGGCTCGACAACACGGCTGGTACCGATGTTGCCGCCCCGGTCCGGCCGGAGCCGACCGGAAAGGCGCGTAAAGGCACCCGCCTTTATGACCTGCTGACCACCACAGACCACAAACAGCTGGGCGTGTTCTACATCATCATGTCCTTCGTGTGGTTCTTTGCCGGTGGCTTGATGGCATTGCTCATCCGCGCGGAGCTCTTCTCCCCGGGTCTGCAATTCCTGTCCAACGAACAGTTCAACCAGCTGTTCACCCTGCACGGCACGGTGATGCTGCTGGCGTTTGGTACCCCGATCGTCTGGGGTTTCGCTAACTTCGTGCTGCCGCTCCAGATCGGCGCACCGGATGTGGCGTTCCCGCGCTTGAACGCTTTCGGTTTCTGGATCACCCAGGCCGGTGTTCTCGCAATGCTGTCTGGCTTCCTCACCCCGGGTGGCGCAGCCGACTTCGGCTGGACCATGTACCTGCCGCTGGCAGACGCCATCCACACCCCGGGTGTGGGCGCTGATCTGTGGATCCTGGGTGTGGGTGCTACCGGTATCGGTACCCTGGCGTCCGCCATCAACATGGTGTCTACTGTCCTGACCCTGCGTGCGCCGGGCATGACCATGTTCCGCATGCCGGCGTTCACCTGGACCATCTTCGTCGCGTCCATCATCGCGCTGATGATCTTCCCGCTGCTGACCGCGGCTGCTCTCGGTGTCCTGTACGACCGTAAGCTCGGCGGACACATCTTCGATCCGGCTAACGGCGGCGGCGTCCTGTGGCAGCACCTGTTCTGGTTCTTCGGCCACCCGGAGGTCTACGTCCTCGCGCTGCCGTTCTTCGGCATCGTCTCCGAGGTTGTTCCGGTCTTCTCCCGTAAGCCGGTATTCGGCTACATCGGCCTCGTTTTCGCGACCATGGCCATCGGCGGCCTGTCCATGGCTGTGTGGGCGCACCACATGTACGTCACCGGTGCGATTCTGCTGCCGTTCTTCTCGTTCATGACCTTCCTCATTGCTGTTCCGACCGGTGTGAAGTTCTTCAACTGGGTCGGCACGATGTGGAACGGCCACCTGACGTTCGAGACCCCGATGGTCTGGGCGATGGGCTTTTTGGCTACGTTCCTGTTTGGCGGTCTGACCGGCATCATGCTGGCCTCCCCGCCGCTGGACTTCCAGTTGGCTGACAGCTACTTCTTGATTGCGCACTTCCACTACACCCTCTTCGGTACCGTGGTGTTCGCATCGTGCGCCGGCGTTTACTTCTGGTTCCCGAAGATGACGGGCCGCATGCTCGACGAGACTCTGGGCAAGTGGCACTTCTGGCTGACCTTCATCGGCTTCAACATGACGTTCCTGATCCAGCACTGGCTGGGCAACATGGGCATGCCGCGTCGCTACGCCGACTACCTGGATTCGGACGGCTTCACGCTGTTCAACCAGATTTCCACCGTCGGCTCCCTGATTCTGGGTATCGCGTTCCTGCCGTTCATCTGGAACGTCTACAAGTCCTGGCGCTACGGCGAGGTCGTCACTGTCGACGATCCGTGGGGCTACGGCAACTCCCTCGAGTGGGCGACCTCTTGCCCGCCTCCGGGACACAACTTCGAGTCCCTGCCGCGTATCCGCTCTGAGCGTCCGGCCTTCGAGCTGCACTACCCGCACATGGTTGAGACCATGCGCCGTGAGGCTCACGCCGGCCACCACGATCCGCGTTCCGAGGCAACGACCCCGGGCGAGACCGATGGTCGTGCGACCCGCTCCGCTAAGACCGTGCGCACCGAGACGGCGACCACCGGCCGCCCTGCGTCGGGTTCCACCAAGGTGACCGACTAGCGTTTGACGGTTCAGCGGCTGCGAAAAGCCGCTCCTGATTGAAAGCCCCGCACCACAGACCAAGTGGTGCGGGGTTTCGTGCTGTAATTTTGTATCCATGAGTTATGCCGTCGCCTTGCAGCCTGGTCTCCATTACGCCGTGATCACCTTAACGGGTGCGGACCGCCCGGGAGTGACGGCGGCATTCTTCGCCATTTTGTCTCAGCACGGGGTGCAACTGCTCGATGCGGAGCAGGCGAATTTTCGCGGCCGGCTGGCGCTGGCGGCCTTCGCCGGTGTGAAACCCTCGTCGGTGGAAGTGCTGCGCCGCGACCTCGAGGCGGCCTCAGAACTGTCGGACCACTCGGTGCTGATTGAGACGGATGAAGAGTCCTTGGCTCCGCAGCGGAAGCGTTCCACGCATGCGGTGGTGGTGCTGGGGGACCCGGTGACGGCGGAGGCTGTGTCGGAGATTGGCCGCACGCTGGCGGATTTCGGGGCGAATATCGACCGCATTCGCGGGATCTCCGACTATCCGGTGACTGGTCTGGAGCTTTCCATCACCATTCCGGGCCAGGGCGACGAGGTCAGCCACACGGTGCGCAAGGCCTTGGCGGGGTTGTCGTCGGGGCTGGGTGTGGACATCGCGATCGAGCGCGCAGGTCTGGCCCGCCGCTCGAAGCGCCTGGTGTGCTTCGATTGCGATTCGACGTTGATCACCGGCGAGGTCATCGAGATGCTCGCCGCGCACGCGGGACGTGAGGAAGAGGTCGCTGCGGTGACGGAGCGCGCGATGCGCGGCGAGCTCGATTTCGAGGAGTCGCTCCGTGAGCGCGTCAAGGCGCTGGCGGGGCTGGACGCGAAAGTGATCGACGAGGTCGCCCGCGATATCGAGCTCACGCCGGGTGCGCGCACGACGATCCGCACGCTGAAGCAGATGGGGTACCGCACAGCAGTGGTCTCCGGCGGATTCATTCAAGTGCTCGAGCCGATGGCGGAAGAACTTCAGCTCGACTACGTGCGCGCCAACACGCTCGAGATCGTGGACGGGAAGTTGACTGGCGAGGTGATCGGGGCGGTCGTCGATAGGCGTGCGAAGGCTGATTTCCTCGCGGAATTCGCCGCGGATTCGGGCTTGCGCATGTCGCAGACGGTCGCTGTGGGCGATGGCGCGAACGACATCGACATGATCACGGAGGCGGGCTTGGGCGTCGCGTTCAACGCGAAGCCGGCGCTGCGCGAGGTCGCGGATACCGCGGTGACGCACCCGTTCCTCGATTCGGTGCTTTACATCATGGGCGTTCCGCGCCATGAGATCGACGTGCTCAATGAAGAGCAGGGGATCGACGGCAAGGTCGCGCTCGATTGATGGGCAGCGAGCTTATCGACGCCTACTCGTTCCTCTCCCACTCCCTTTCTTCCCCGGAACGCGGCGGGGAGGATCCTGATGACCCGCAGACGGTGCAGGCGATGCAGATCGCGCTTCACGTGCCGAAAGCGGAGCCTCCGCAGCGGACAGACCTGCTCGCCGCAGCTGCGCAGGCGGTCGTGGCTGTGTGTCTTGACCCGCGCGCGGGAAAAGACGGTGCGTGGCACGACGCGCTGGGGCAGTGGTACGGCCACCGCATCCGCAAGATCGCCCGCCGGGCACGTGGTGCCGGGTGGGAGAACGTGCAGGCGTTGCCCGGCTGCACGGCGACGGTCGGCACGGCGTCTGCGCGCGCATTCATTCCCTCGGCTGTGGCCGATGTGCCGCACCTGATCTCCAAGCTGCAGATCCGCGGCACGGACCTGCCCTTCGATGAACCGGAAGTACTCGATGCCTCACTTCCACTCATCGCCGTCGATGCCTCCTTGGAGATGTCCGCGGGCAAGGCTGCGGCGCAGGCCGGGCACGGCTCGATGCTGCTCGCTGCGGCAATGACCCCGGAGAGCGCCGCTGCGTGGGCCGCGGACGGTTTCCCGCTGCAGGTGCGTGAGGTCTCTCACGAGAAGTTCGCGCAGCTCGCTTCTGATCCGGCAGCTGTTGCGGTGCAGGACAGCGGATTCACTGAGGTCGCACCCGGCTCGGTCACCGTCGTGGCACTGCCGGGGAAATACGCCTAGGGCCTTCTACTTCCCGCCCTTTTGCGGGGCGGTCAGCCGCCTCAGTGCGCCGCGGACGACTTCGGGGTCGGTGGTCTGCCAGAAATCGGGCAGGGACGCGCGGAGGAACTGGCCGTAGCGCTTCGTCACCAAGCGGCTGTCCAGAACAGACACGACTCCACGGTCGGTGGTGCTGCGCAGCAAACGCCCGGTGCCTTGCGCGAGGAGAAGCGCGGCGTGCGTGGCAGAGACCTCCATGAAACCCGAGCGCCCAGCGGCATCAGCGGCATTGCTGCGCGCTTGCAGCAGCGGGTCGTCGGGGCGGGGGAAAGGAATGCGATCGATGATCACCTGGGACAGCGAGCTGCCCGGGACATCCACGCCCTGCCACAAGGTCAGCGTGCCGAACAGGCACGAGTTCTCGCTGTTGGTGAACTCCTTCACCAACGCACCGATGGAGTCGTCGCCTTGGACATAAATATCGAAAGGCAGGCGGGCACGGAGCGCATCGGCCGCTTCGACCGCAGCGCGTTTCGACGAGAACAGCCCCAACGTGCGCCCGCCGGCAGCAGTGATGAGCTCGGCCATTTCGTCCAACGTCTCTTTATGCAGGCCGTCGCGGCCCGGCGGCGGTAAGTGCTTCGCGGTGTAGAGAATGCCGCTGGTGCGCGGATCGAAAGGCGTCCCGGCATCGAGGCTGTCCCAACTGCCGTCGGGCAAGCCCCAGTTGGCTGCCATAGCGCGGAAATTGCCGCCTACCGCCAGCGTCGCGGAGGCGAGCACGACGGTCTGCTCGGTGAAGAGCCGCTCGCGCAGCAAACCTGCGACCGACAGGGGAGCTACGGCCACAGAATCGCCGTAGCGCTCCGAGCGGGTCAGCCACACCACGTCGAAATGCTCCGCCGGGTCTTCTTCGTCGAAGACCTCGAGAATGCGCACGAGCGAATCGTGCTGCTCCTGCAGGTGGTTCTTCAGGTTTTCCCGCTCGGCGAAGGTCTCAGGGTCATTCGTCGATTCGCCTTCGGGCGCACGGGCAATCGCTTCCCGGGTACGCCACAGGGCATCGCGCACGGCGGCGAAGGAGGCGCGGGCAGGATCGGAAATCGTCTCCCAGCGGCCGGGGGTCTCAAGGTCGAGGACGGCGGAGAAGTCGTCGATAAGCTCTTCTAGCTTCTTCTGCTCGGCCGTGGCCTTGAGCTTCCCGGCGCGGCGCGCGGCGAGCGTGAGTGCGCGTGCGGAGAGTTCGTTGGTGGCCACGGAGGTGACGCGGCCGTCGAGCTCGTGCGCCTCGTCGATAATGACCACCTCGTGCTCGGGGAGGATATTCACGTCCGACATCGCGTCGATGGCGAGCAGCGCGTGGTTGGTGACCACGATATCGACGTCCTGCGTGCGACGACGTGCCGCCTCGGCGAAACACTCCTCGCCGTGCGGGCACCGCGTGGCTCCCAGACACTCGTTCGCGGTGACGGACACTTGGCGCCACGCTATATCCGGCACGCCCGGCTCGAGCTCGTCGCGGTCGCCAGTTTCGGTCTCGTCGGCCCATTCGTGGACGCGTTTGATGTGCCCGCCGAGCCACGAGACCTCGTCGGTATCCATGAGCGCTTCCGGTGCCTCTTGCTCGACCGTGAGCTTATTCAGGCACAGATAATTGGAGCGGCCCTTTTGGATCGCGAATGTCGGCGTGCGCGGCAGTTTCGGTTCGAGCGCTTCGACGAGGCGGGGGAGGTCGCGCTCCACGAGCTGGCGCTGCAGTGCGAGAGTCGCGGTGGAGACGATCACCGTCGAATCCGTCGCCTGGGCATGGCGGATCGCCGGAACGAGGTAGGCAAGCGATTTACCGGTGCCTGTGCCCGCTTGCACAGCGAGGTGCCGCTCCGAATCAAGCGCGGTCGACACCGCCTGCGCCATCGCCATCTGGCCGGGCCGGCGGGAACCGCCGAGGGCGTCAACGGCGGCGTCGAGAAGCTCCTCGGTGGACAGCGACAGCGGCTGGTCCGCGTCCTGTTCCTTCCCGCTGTTTGCCTCTGCGCCCGTCACTCTTCAGGGAAACCAATGAGTCGGGTGCGCACCGCCGGTTCATCGCGGGACAGGGACAAGCCCTCCCACGGCAGAGTCTCGCGCTGCTTGGCCAGGTGCTCGCGGGAAGCTTCCAAATCTTCCTGGCCGTCGACGATCTCGCCGTCGCGCATGAGCGGAATGACGAGCTCCCGGTAGTCGAGGGCCGTCGGGTTCTCCGGCGGATTCGACTGCGGGTAGATGATCTCGTCCACAGCGACGCCCGTGCTGCGGTACGTGCGCACGGCGCTCTTCGCGCCGCCCTTCATCTGCTTGCCGGAAGAACGCTTGGCCACAGGAACGCCGTCGACCTCGACGAGCTTGTACACCAAGCCCGCGGTCGGGGTACCCGAGCCCGTGACCACGGAAGTGCCCACGCCGAAGCCGTCGACCGGGTCGCCGCGCAGACCCGCGATGGCGAATTCATCGAGGTCGCTGGAGACGATGATCTTGGTGTTGTACGCGCCCAGGCCGTCGAGCTGCGCGCGCACGCGCCGGGACATGATGCCCAGATCGCCCGAATCAAGGCGCACACCGCCGAGCTCTGGACCGGCGACCTCGATCGCATTGGCCACGCCCTGGGTGATGTCGTAAGTGTCCACCAGCAGCGTCGTGCCCACGCCGAGCGAATCGATCTGCGCCTTGAACGCGGCCTTTTCATTCGGCGTGCCGTCCGGGTCAGTGTGGAGCAGCGTCCATGCATGCGCCGCAGTGCCCGCAGCGGGGATGCCGTAGCGCAGGCTGGCTTCCATATTGGACGTGGAGTCGAAGCCTGCGATGTAGGCGGCACGAGCGGACGTCACCGCCGACTGCTCGTTCGTGCGGCGCGAACCCATCTCCATGATGGGACGTCCATCTGCTGCGGTGACCATGCGGGAGGCCGCCGTGGCGATCGCCGAGTCGGAGTTGAGGATGGACAAGATCACCGTCTCGAGAATGCAGCACTCCGCGAAGGTGCCGCGCACCGTCAGGATCGGGGAGTACGGGAAATAGAGTTCACCTTCCCGGTAGCCGTCGATCTGCCCACTGAAGCGGTAATTGCGCAGGAAGTCCTTCGTCTCCTCGCTCAAGAAATCCGCCGTGGCGATCTGCTCCTCTGTGAAGCGGAATTTGCGCACGGCCTCGATCAAGCGGCCTGTGCCGGCGACGACTCCGTAGCGCCGCTCATTCGGCAGCTTGCGGCCGAAGACTTCGAAGGTACAGTCCCGTGAATAGGTGCCGTCCTTCATTGAGGCGTCGAGCATGGTCAGCTCGTACATGTCCGTCAAAAAGGCGGTCGAGGTCTGGTGGTCGGTGGACGTGATGTCCGACTCGGGCGTAGTCATGGGGACAACACTAGTCGGTGCAGCGGGCTGCGGAAGTCTAGTACCCTTGGGCTTATGACTGGTGTCACACGCGAGATTCGGATGGGCTCCCCAATGGCAACGCCTGAGCTCGACGAGGATATCGACGTCGATGTCGATGTCGCCGAGAACCTGCCGTGGATGTGCATTGTGTGGGATGACCCGGTGAACCTGCAGAGCTACGTCACCTACGTCTTCCAGACCGTGCTCGGTTATGGCCGCAAGCGCGCCCAAGAGCTGATGATGCAGGTGCACACCGAAGGCAAGGCCGTCGTCTCCTCCGGCGAAAAAGACAAAGTCGAAGGCGACGTGAAGAAGCTGCACACCGCAGGCCTGTGGGCCACGATGCAGCAGGCCGGCTAGTTGCCGGTTTAGGAACGGCACTTGGCAAGAGACAACGATTTGGTTCGAGGAAGAGGCGAATAAATGCAGCCGTGGCGGCGGAAGAAAGGGCTCATGCGCGGCCCGCGTTACAGCACCGTGTTTGACCCGATGGAGCGCGAAGTCATCGGCGACCTGACTGCCACGGTTTCCGAGACCCTGATCCAGCGCGCGCAGTCCGCACCGAAGGACGAGCTGGCCGCGATGATGGACATGCCGTCCGGACACAGTGAGGCACCGGAGGATCCCTCCTTGGCACGCCTGCTGCCCGATTTCGAGCGCGAAGGCGACGAGGAATTCGACGGCGATAATTCTTTGCTGCGCAGCCTGCACGAAAACGACATCATCAAGGCGAAGCTGACCAACCTCCAGGTGATCAACGAAGCCTTGGGCCCCACCGGCGGTGTCGCCGTCACCATTGAGGAAGAAGACGCCCACCGCGTTATCGCCGCGCTCAACGACATGCGCCTCTTCGTTGCATCTGCTGATGCGAAGAACGAGGCTGCGGAACAGGACCGCGACAACCTGGTCGAATGGCTGGCGTTTTGCCAAGACTCTCTGCTGCAAGCCCTGATGGGGGAATAACGTGGTGGAGAAACCAGCGCCACTGGCTCACGGAGTGTTCGACATCCTCGGTCTCCGTGTCGGGCATGTCTCCCTGGACGACACCGGCGTGACAGCCCTCGTCTCCGCTGATGGTGCTGGAATGGTGGGTGCCGTGGACGTGCGCGGCGGCGGTCCCGGCACGCGGGAGACGGATCTGCTCGATCCGCACAACACCGTCCAGCGCATTCACGCCGTGGTGCTTTCCGGCGGTTCCGCTTTCGGTCTCGCGGCAGCCGACGGCGCGATGCGCGAACTGGAATCGCGCGGCCTCGGCTTCGCTGTCTTCGGGGACGACCAGCCTGGCCCGCGCGTGCCGATCGTTCCCGCCGCAGTGATCTTCGACCTGGTGGTCGGCGATCCTCATCACCGGCCCGGCCCGGAAGACGGTGCTGCGGCTGTGCGCGCGGCGCTCGACGGTGAGCAGGCAGCTGAATCCGGCAGTGTCGGCGCCGGGTGCGGCGCGACAGCCGGCGTGTTGCGCGGGGGAGTGGGCACTGCGCAGACGACGGTCGCTGGTGAAGACGGGACTGAATACACAGTCGCGGCGCTCGTGGTGGCGAATCCGCTCGGCAGTGTCATTGATCCGGTGAGCGGGTGTTTCTATGGCGACCCGTCCCGCCCACCGGTGGATTTGGAGCGGTTCACTACCCTGGAGCGTCCGAAGCCGAAGCTGAACACCACGATCGGCCTCATCGCCACCGACTGTCCGCTCCCGCAGGCACAGCTGGAACGCTTGGCCATGACCGGTCACGACGGCATTGCCCGGGCAGTGCGGCCGTCGCATTCGCCGCTAGACGGCGACACACTTTTCGCGGTGTCGACAGCCGTGGCCGAGAAATACTCCGCCACGAGTCCCGCTGATCGCGACCCCGACCTGTATTACGCTTTGTGCGACGCCTCTGCGCGCTGCGTGGAGGGCGCCATCGTCGATGCCGTCGCCGCCGCTTCACCCGGGCACGATATCGCGGCGTGGAGCGACATTGCCGCTGGAGCCAATTAAGCTGAACGGAACCATGAGCTACAACCCGTATTCCTCATCGCAGAACTCCTCGAACCAGCAACCGCCGCACAATCCTTACGCGCAGGCTGGTCAATCCGGTATGCCCGGCCAGTCCAGCCAGTTCGGGTCGTTCGGCCAACCGGGGCAGCCCGGCGGCTTCAGCACGGCCACTCAGCCGCGCCCGTCGCAACACACGCGCCGCGCGCAGTTGAAGCGCGGCTTGCTGTACGCGGTAGGGTACGTCGGAGTCATCTGGCTCGTCCACTTGATCAGCCTGGTCATCTTCGGCGGCAACCTCGTCTACTTCGGTATTCACCCGCTCGAACCGGCAAGCCTGCCGCACATCTTCACGTCGCCGATCCTGCACGTGAATTTCGAGCACCTGATCTCCAATACACTGCCGGGCGCGATCTTCGCGTTCCTGATCGGCTGCTCGGGGCACCGCGTGTTCTGGGAGGTCACCGCTTTCGTAGTGATGATCGGTGGATTGGGCACATGGCTCTTCGGCGGTCCCGGCACGAATCACGTCGGTGCATCGATGCTGGTCTACGGGTGGCTGGCATACCTTTTGGTCCGCGGCATCTTCAACCGTTCCGGCGGCCAGATCGCCATTGGTGTGGTGCTGGGTCTGATGTATTCGGGTCTGGTGTGGGGCGTACTGCCCATCGATGAAGGCATCAGCTGGCAAGCCCACCTCTTCGGTGCCATCGGCGGAATCGCCTCGGGCATGATTATCACCTCCGATGATCCGCCACACCTGCGCGCCAAGCGTGAGGCAAAGAAGGCGGCCAAGGCCAAGGCTGCTCAGACGGCACAGCCCCAGGCACAGCCGGGCTCGCCACAGCAGCCCGGGACGCATACCACCGGTGTCCAGTTTGGGTCGCAGTCGCAGTCGTCCTTCAACCCGCCGGGGTCCGGCTCTCAGCCGGGGCCGTTCTACGGCCCGCCAGGCTCGTAACCGTAACGAGTCAAGGGGGCGCTGGCGCGTGGAGAACCCGCCAGCGCCCCGCTTTTTGTGCCACTCGCTTCCAGGAGAAATAAAACTACCGCTATCACTTTCCGGACAACCTAAGTGATTACTTAATGCCACTGGTGTGATCTGAATTGAGTCAATACGGGTCAGTGGGGGTGCTTGGGGTACTTCTCCGTGTTGCGTTAGAAAATTCTTAAACCTTAAGTTAATCTAAGTTCCATGGAAAACATGGAGACTCTCACTGCCCGCGAGGCGGATACCTGGGCGCGCATGTGGGCGTGCCATATGCAGCTGCCGATCACCCTGGACGCCACGTTGAAGCGCGACGCGGACGTCACCTACTTCGAATTCCAGGCGATGCTGAAAATTAGCGAAAGCCCGAATGCGTCCCGCCGCATGACGGACCTGTCCGAGGCGACGGCGATGTCTCTGTCCCACCTGTCGCGTGTGATCACGCGCCTGGAGAAGAAGGGCTTCGTCGCCCGCATCCCGGACCCGAATGACGGCCGTGCCACCTTCGCGGCGCTCACCCCGGCCGGCCAGCGTGCTGTTCAGGCGGGCCACCCGGGTTATATCGAGGAGCTGCGCCGCATTTTCTTCGACAACCTGACCGACAGTGAGCTTGAGGTCTTCTCGTCCGCGCTCGAGCGCATTAACGCCGCGCTGGCGGGAGAGACCACGCCGAGTGCCCGCAATCGCGCTGAGCTGACCGCCACGGGCGCAGCCTAGGGGCCTCGCCGCTGGTTGGCTGCCGCGGTAGAATTCCTCACCGTGGTTGAGTTGAACAGCGAGTACAATAACGCGCCCATCGGTATTTTCGATTCAGGCTTCGGCGGCCTGACGGTGGCGCGCGCGGTGATGGACCAGCTGGGCGGCGAGTCCATCATGTATATCGGCGACGGCGCGAACGGACCGTACGGCCCGAAGCCGATCGCGGATGTCAGGCAGCATGCCACTGCCATTGCCGATGAGCTGGTGGAGCGCGGCTGCAAGATGATCGTGATCGCGTGCAACACCGCGTCTGCCGCGTTTTTGCACGATGCGCGCGAGCGTTATGACGTCCCCGTTATCGAGGTGATCCAGCCGGCTGTGCGTCGTGCGATCGCCACAACGCGCAACGGCAAGGTCGGAGTCATCGGCACCCAGGCCACGATCCGCTCCCACGCCTACCAAGACTTGTTTTCCATCGCATCGGGCGTCCAGGTCACCGCGGCGGCCTGCCCGGCATTCGTCGAGTTCGTCGAAAGGGGAGTCACCTCGGGGCGCCAGATCCTCGGGGTGGCGCAGGGGTATTTGGAGCCGTTGCAGGCAGCGGGCGTCGATACGCTCGTGCTCGGCTGTACCCACTACCCGCTGTTGTCTGGCGTGATCCAGCTGGCGATAGGTGACGGTGTCACGCTCGTCTCGTCCGCGGAGGAGACCGCGAAGGACGTGCTGCGCGTGCTCACGGAAAAGGACATGTTCGCCGACCCGGACCACACGCCGACGCGCACATTCGAGTCCACCGGCGACCCGGAGACATTCGAGCGTCTCGCCTCCCGTTTCCTCGGCCCGCAGATGTCCGCCGTCACGCATGACGCCCAATAAGTGGTGAGAAACACCACGCCCGACACGGTATCTAAATCCTCACTTTTGTTTCGATTTTCACCCGTTTTCGTGGCAGAGTAAGGCCATGAAGTTGACAGTTCTCGGCTGCACAGGGTCGCTCGCTGCCCCTGGCAATCCCGGCTCGTCCTACTTGATCAACGCGGAAGAAGGACAGCCTGGCATTCTGATGGACTTCGGCCCGGGCGCGCTGGCCGCCCTTCAGGAGGTCGCGGACCCGTCGGATGCGCATCTGGTGTTTAGCCATCTGCATGCCGATCACTGCTCTGACACTGCGTCGCTGATCATTTGGCGCCGTTTTCACCCGACGGCTCCAGCTCGCCGTCGCCATATTCTCGCTGGCCCGAGCTATGCGGCGGAGCACCTCGGCCGCTTGGGTTCGAATGGCCCAGACGATATCGACGATATTTCGGACACTTTTGATGTCCACACGTGGACCGGTCAGCCCCTCGAGATCGATGCGGTGACCGTCACTCCGTTCCCCGTGGTCCACCCGGCCGCGGAGTCGCAGGCGCTGCGCGTCGAGCACAGGGAGTCGGGCAAGGTCATCGCTTTCTCCGGCGATTCCGCGTTCACGCCGACGCTTATCGACGCAGCACGTGACGCCGACCTCTTCCTCTGCGAAGCCGCCTGGGGGCCGGAGACGAATGAGAACACTCCTGTCGGGATGCACATGTCCGGCCGAGAAGCCGGCCGCGTTGCTCGCGAAGCAGGGGTGAAAAAGCTGGTGCTCGTCCACATTCAGCCGTGGAGCGACAAGGAAGCGACCCGCCGCGCCGCCGCCGAGGAATTCGACGGCGAGATCGTCATCGGCGACGCGAAGGACGTCTACGAGGTCTAAGTAGCGGGGGCGGTAGGCTCGGTCCCATGACTGAAGCGAATACCCCGCAAGAACCTTTTGTCCGCGCGGACGGCCGCGCCCTCGACGAGATGCGCCCGGTGCGCATCACCCGCGGTTTCACCTCGAACCCGGCGGGCAGTGTGCTCGTCGAATTCGGCGACACCCGCGTCATGTGCACCGCGAGCGCGGAGGAGGGCGTGCCCCGCTTCAAGAAGGATTCGGGTGAGGGCTGGCTCACCGCCGAATACGCCATGCTGCCGTCTGCGACGCATGAGCGCATGCCGCGCGAATCGATGAAGGGGAAGGTCAAGGGCCGCACCCACGAGATCTCCCGCCTGGTGGGCCGTTCTCTGCGCGCCGCGGTGGACCTGTCGCAGCTGGGCGAGAACACGATTCAGCTCGACTGCGACGTGCTGCAGGCTGACGGAGGAACCCGCACTGCGTCCATCACCGGTGCCTACGTCGCGCTGGCGGATGCCATCGCCCACCTGAAGGAGCGCGAGCTCGTCCCCGGTGAGCCACTGCTGCCGCCCGTCGCAGCGGTCTCCGTGGGAATTGTCGACGGCCGAGTGAGCCTCGACCTGCCCTACGAGGAAGACTCCCGCGCCGAAGTCGACCTGAACGTGGTCATGAATGAATCCGGCAATTTCGTCGAAGTGCAGGGCACCGGCGAGCACGGCCTGTTCGGCCGGGAGCAGTTGGACGCCATGCTGGATGCAGCGGAGAAGGGCTGCAGCGAACTGATCGCGGCGCAGAAGGCGGCGCTGGGATGGTAGCTGGCACGCTGAAAGTCCTCGTCGCCTCTGGCAACGCGAAGAAGCTCAAAGAGCTCGAGACCGTCCTGAGTGAGCTCGGGGTCTCCGGTGTCGAGCTCGTCTCCCTCAAGGATGTTCCTTCTTATGACGAGCCGGTGGAAAATGGTCTGACCTTCGCGGAAAACGCCTTGATCAAGGCTCGCGAAGGCGCGAAGCAGACAGGACTGGTGTGCGTGGCGGATGATTCAGGCCTCGCCGTCGACGCGTTGAACGGCATGCCGGGGATTCTCTCCGCTCGCTGGTGCGGACGTCATGGCGACGACGACGCCAATAACGAGCTGCTGCTCGCCCAGACGAGCGATATCGACGATGAGCACCGCGGTGCGGCTTTTGTGTCTTGCTGCGCCCTCGTCACACCCGACGGCGAAGAATTCACCGCGGAGGGACGCTGGGAAGGCGCACTGCTTCGCGAACCACGCGGTGAAGGCGGCTTCGGCTACGATCCTCTCTTCGCCCCCGCCGACGCGCCGGGACGTTCCTCAGCGCAGCTCACCCCGGAGGAGAAGAACTCCCGCTCCCACCGCGGGAAAGCTCTGCGTGAGCTGGCGCCGCGTATCGCAGAACTGGCGCAGACGGAATAGGGGTAGGGTCGGTAGGGCTGAACGTAAACGTCAATAAGCGTGCTTAGAAGGAGCCTTACCGAATATGAATAAGAAACTCGTCCTTGCTGCTACCGCCGTCATGTCCGCTGGTCTGCTGACCGCTTGCGGCAATTCCCTCGATGGTACGTGGGAGGGCACCGGCCAGGACTCCGAGACCGGTGCGGCCGCAGGCAATGTCTCCCTGGAGATTGACGGCGGCGACTGCAAGTGGTCGGTGACCGACACCGCGACTGGCGAGACCAAGACCGCGCGCTGTGAAGAAAGCGGCGATTCCATCAAGCTCGCCGATGTCGACACCGGCAAGGACCTGAAGTACGACATGGAGCAGACCGACGAGTCGCTCACCCTGACCCCGGACGGCGGCGACGCCAAGGACATCCTCGTTCTCACCCGCGTATCCGAGTAACCGCGCTGGGGCGCTTGTAGCAGCTGCCGGTGTCGGCGGCTGAGCGCACTATGCGCTAGGCCCTATGCGATGTAGAAAAGCCCAGGTCGCAGTCGACTGAATTTCAACATCGCATAGGGGACTCGGCATAGGACAGGCCGGCACTCCTCCCTAGAGGTCGAATTCCTCAACGACTTCCCGGCGGCGCCACGCCTCGACGAAGAAGGAGAGGAACGGCACGACACCGGCGATGGCGGTGATGATCCACTGGCTCGTGGACCAGCGGGCCTTCATGCCCAGGTTGAGCGTGGCCAGCAGGAACAGGGCGTAGACCCAGCCGTGGAGGGTTGCGACCCAGCTGAGCAGGCTCACATCCATGTGGAAGCCGTACTCCATGATCATGCGGGTGCACAGCAGAAGCAGAAGCACACCCGTCACCCACGCGGCGACGGAGAACAGCCGCAGGGCGGTGCGCACGCGGCGCTGACGCTCCGGGTGGACGCGCGGTGAAGCTGCACCCCCGGGAGCACTCGTCGGTACCGAGGTACTTGCGGGCTTATCAGTCATGGTGCGTGTCCTACCTATCTGATCCGTTGTGATCTGTCGTGCCGCGTCGTGGAGCGAAGCGTGCGTTGTATTCGTCAATGCCCATCGTGGGCCGGCTGGGCAGGAAATCCTCGTCGATCTCGGTCACTTCGCCGGGGTCGCCGAACGCGGCCTTATCAGCCTCATAGAGCGCCTGCATCTTGTCGCCGGAATTCTCCGCGTCGATCTTCTCGTTCTCCATCCGCATACCGGCGCGGTAGATGAAGACGAGGAAAGCTCCGAAGAACGGCCACTGCATCGCGTAGCCGAGGTTCTGGAGCGACCCAGTGCCGGATTGGAACCGCATCCACTGCCAGCGGGCGAGCAGCAGGGTGGTAATGACGGCGGCGACGAGCAGCAGAACATGCCAGGCGCGGACCTGCCGGCGCTCCCGTTTCGGGGCGTCATGCGCGGTGTCGGCGCCGCTGGCCGTCTCCCCGCCCTGGGGGTCTGCCGCTGCGTTGCTCACGCTCCGCATTCTAGCAAGCGCGCCGAATCCCCCAAAAGTTTGATTGGTGCGCCCGGTGAGACTTGAACTCACACGCCTTACGGCACTGGAACCTAAATCCAGCGCGTCTGCCAATTCCGCCACGGGCGCTTAAAGCGGTTCACAGTGTACCGCTTGCCCGCCAGCGCAGAAAAACAGACTGCGCGAATTAGAGGTCGAGGTCGCGCAGAAGGCGCCCGACGTGGCCCGTGGCCTTGACGTTGTATTGGGCGGACTCAATGGTGCCGTCGGCACCGACGAGGAAGGTCGAGCGGATGACACCCTGGACGATCTTGCCGTAATTCTTCTTCTCACCGAAGGCGCCGTAGGCGGTCATGACTTCCTTGGACTCGTCACTGAGCAGCTCAATGGTCAGATCGTGGTCAGCGCGGAATGCGGCCAGCTTCTCGGGCGAATCGGGGCTGATGCCCACCACGGAGACGGAAGCGTCCTCGAATTCAGAGAGGTTCTCCGTGAAATCGCATGCCTCTGTGGTGCAGCCCGGGGTA
This sequence comes from Corynebacterium sp. p3-SID1194, assembly GCF_025144155.1. Classification (NCBI taxonomy): domain Bacteria; kingdom Bacillati; phylum Actinomycetota; class Actinomycetes; order Mycobacteriales; family Corynebacteriaceae; genus Corynebacterium; species Corynebacterium sp. p3-SID1194. Next base: position 7,400 of record NZ_JALXWY010000022.1, on the reverse strand, counting down.
TTGGCCTTGGGGTAGAAGTACACGATGACGCGCTTGCCGGCATAGTCCGCCAGCGAAACGGTGTCGCCTTTGTCGTTGGGCAGGGAGAATGCGGGGGCTTTGTCGCCTTCGTTCAAACGTGTTGCTTCGGTCATGCACGCCACTGTAGCGACATCAAGTACTGTGGGAGCGAGACAAAAGCTTTATCAGCTTCATTACCGTTCAAACAGTTCGATCTGGGAGTAAAAGTGGCACGAGACATCAACGACATTCAGCGCGATATTGAGCGCACCCGCGGCAACCTCGCCGCCACCATCGACGAGTTGGCGGACCGCACCCGTCCGGAGAACCTGGTCAATGACGCGAAGAAGCAGGCTACCGCGAAGCTGCAGGATGACAACGTGCAGAAGATTCTCGCGGGCGTGGGTATCGCCATCGCCGCGCTCATCGTGATCAGCTCTGCGAATAAGCGCAAGAAGAAGAAGGAGCTCAAGGAGCTGCAGCGTCTGCTGTCGCAGCGCTAAGCGGCCCGCGGACATGCGCGCTGTTCCCTGGACAAGGGAGCAGCGCGTTTCGTTTTACACCAGTTCAGCGCCGGCGGACTGCATCTTCTCGAGGGCGGCATCGCCACGCGCGTCGTCGACAGGCGAGCACATGGCGCGCAGCACGCGCACGCTGAAGCCTTCCTTCAGCGCGTCGAGCACAGTCGCGCGCACACAGTGGTCGGTCGCGATGCCGACGACATCGATGTCGCTGATGCCGCGCGCACGCAGCCAATCCGCGAGAAGAGCTTTTTCGCTTATCGACGCCCCCTCGAACCCGCTGTACGCCGCCTCGTACTCGCCTTTGCGGAAGAACTCGTCGAAGGCGATGTCCGCAATCGGTCCGCGCAGCGCCGCGCCTTCGGACTCGGCGACGCAGTGGACTGGCCACGAGTCCACGAAATCGGGGTTGTCGGAGAAATGCGCGCCCGGGTCGATGTGCCAGTCCTGCGTTGCCACGATGTGGCTGTAGTCGTAGCCGCGGTTGTCACCCTCGGCGATGAGCGCCTGGATCTTGGAGGCGACTTCATCGCCGCGCGCGGTGCCGAGTGCACCACCGGGGCAGAAATCATTTTGCACGTCGACGACGACGAGCGCTCTGCTCTGGTTAGTGGTGTCATCGGTGTCAGCTTGGTTCTTCGTATCCATAAATCCCAGCGTACAGCGTTTTCTAGCCCCAACGGGGTGGTTGCGGAGTCCACTGTCCCAGCGCGGCGATGAGCTCATCCGGATCGTCGGCGACGATCAGGCTGTCCCGGTCGGCCTGCCGGATGAAGCCGGCCGCGACCATGTGGTCGATCATCGCCGTCAGCGGCTTCCAGAAGTCTGCGCCAAGAAGCCCGATCGGTTTTTGGTGGAGGCCGAGTTGCTGGTTGGTCCATTCGTCGAAAAGCTCATCGAGTGTGCCCGCACCTCCGGGAAGCGCGACGAATGCGTCGCAGCGCTGGTTCATGAGGCGTTTGCGCTCCGCGAGCGTGTCCACGATGACGAGCTCTGAAAGCCCCGTGTGCGCGATCTCATGCTGCGACAGATGCTCCGGCATGATGCCGATGGTCTCTCCGCCCGCGTCGATCGCCCCCTGGGCGACCGCGCCCATCATGCCCAGCCTGCCGCCACCGTAAACAAGCGCAATCCGGTGGCGTGCCAGCGCCGTGCCGAAGCCGTACGCGGCCGTGGTCATGGAGTCGTCCACGCCCTCGCGCGCGCCGGCGAAGACCGTGACTGCGGTAATGGGGGAGTGCGGCGTAGCGATCACGTTTTTCCAATGTAGCCGTCGCAGACATGCGCGCAAACTAAAAGCCAGGCCCCGGCTTTCACCGTGTGACCTGGCTGTAGTGTGCGCCATCAGGGAATCGAACCCCGAACCCACTGATTAAGAGTCAGTTGCTCTGCCAATTGAGCTAATGGCGCCTTGCCGTGGAAGGCAACGAGAAGAAAATATAGCAGCTTGTTTCTAATGGGTGAAATCGCCTGGTCACAGGGCTGGTTCATGGTGGGGTATAGCGTAATGGAACACCCATGGCGCAAAGTGCGTTGCAGTAGGGGTGCAGGGGTGCTTAATCTTGCCCCCGACCTCGGCGTGTGTAACTGGCTTTAGGGTCAGTGCGACCTATATGGTGAGAACACATTGCGTTGGGGAATATAGGCATCTTCATAGCGGATTCAAGGGTTGCGTGGTTGCACAATGACTGAGAACACGGTGGCGCGAGTGCGTCGGATCATCGCTGCTGGGGCGGTTGTCGTACTTGCAGGCGGGGCGTTGGCCGCGTGCACGATCGACCGTCCGGGAACCGCTGCAGAGTCTGTGGAAGCGACGGAGCAGGAGTCGGAGCAGCATGACCCGGCGGTCATCTCCGTCGAGGACGGTGCCGAGGGAGTGGAACCGGTTGAGCCTGTGACCGTGACCTCGCCGGACGGCCTTGAAACGGTCACCATGACCAATGAAGAAGGCAAAGAGGTCGAGGGCGAGTTCAACGGGGACAAGACGGAATGGACCACGGCGGAGCCGCTCGGCTATGGCCGCCAATACACGGTGGAGGCTGTCACTGCGCATGGCGAGACCTCGCAGTCGGTGTTCACCACCGTCGTGCCGGACGGACAGACCCACGCCTATATCGGGCCGATGGACGGGACTGAAGTCGGTGTCGCCCACGCGGTCAACTTCTACTTCGATATCGCGCCGGGCGACCGTCAGGCGGCGCAGGATGCCATCACCATCGAGACGTCGAACGACACTGAGGGCGCGTTCTATTGGATCGACCCGGATCACTTGGTGTGGCGTCCGAAGGAATACTGGGAGCCCGGCACTGAGGTGACCGTGAAGTCCGATATCTACGGCAAGGACCTCGGCGGCGGCATCTACGGCGCGGAGGACGCCTCGTCCACCTTCACCGTCGGCGACCTGGTGGAAACGCTCGTGGACGACAACACGAAGACGCTGACTGTCTACCGTAACGGCGAAGAGGTGAAGTCCTTCCCGGTCTCCCTCGGCCGCGACGGTGAATTCGCTACCCCGAACGGCATGTACGTCGTCGGTGACCGGAATGAGTCCATGACGATGGATTCCACCACGTTCGGCTTGTCCCTCGACAGCGGCGGGTACCGCACGAACGTCAACTACGCCACGCAGTTGTCCTGGTCCGGCATCTACGTCCACTCGGCGCCGTGGGCGATCGGTGCGCTGGGCAGCTACAACCAGTCCCACGGCTGCATCAACGCCACGCCGGAGGACGCTCAGTGGTTCATGAACTACGTCAAGCAGGGCGACCCGGTCGAGGTGGTTAACACCTCCGGCGAAACTCTGTCGGGCTTGGACGGCCTCGGTTACTGGAACCTCGATTGGGAGACGATCAAGGCCGGCAACGCCGACGAAGGCTAACGGGACCAGGCCGACGCAAAACACCCTGTGCGGATCCTCGCGGAGAGGAATTGCACAGGGTGCTTTTATCACGGGTGCTTTTATATCGGTGCCTTAGTTGCGGGGTTGGATTTCACTTTCCACGACCCATTTGTGATTGGTCATCTCCATGCCGTCCATCTCGAAATCGACCATGTAGACGGTTTCGTCGGTGGAGCTATCTATGGTGGCTTCTGCTCCCTTCATTCCAGGCATGTGATCGGCGTTCAAAATGACTTGACTGCCTGCTTCAAGCGGCGCTTCGCCGTGGCCTTCGAGTTCTTCGTGGACGACCCACTTGTGGTCCGTCACAGGGGTGCCACCATCAGTGGGCGTGTAGCTCACAGAATAAGTGGTCGTATCAAATGCGCCAGAGATGGTGGCTTCAGCGCCATCCATGCCGGGCATGTGGTCGGCGTTGAGGATCACAGATTCGCCGACAGCATATGTGGGATCGGTGGCTTCTTTCATTCCCGACGGTGCTGGACCGCCATCCGGGTCATGATCGTGGGCCTGCGTATCGGAACTGGGGGTATCGGTCTGCTCCTGGTCTTGGGTGGGCGCGGATTCTGGGGCAGTCTCGTCGTCACCGGCTCCGGCACAGCTAGTCAGAGCCAAGGTGCCTACTGCAGCTACGAGAGTAAGTCGAGTTATCTGGGTCAGTTTGTTCATCAGTGCTCCTGTCATTCCGGGGTGGACGGGATGCCATCCATTGAAACTGAACCCTATAGGGGTATAGGGTATATAGCAAGCGGACTAAGATGGGCTGTCGAGGCGGCGGGTTAACGTGCGTCGCGTGTCTAGTACGAAACCATCACCCAGCCCGACGAGCGCATGAGCCCGCAAGTTCTCGCGAGGCGCTACACGCTCGATGGATATCGCCCAGCTCTTCGGACGCGGAAATATTTCACAATCACCTCCTCGGAAAGGCTTCTGACATGGTTGAACGCGACCACCATCACCCCCAACACCACATTGCGCATCAACAGGCGCGCGCTACTGAAACCGCCGTCCACCATGGGGATCATCAAGCCAGCCAAGCTGGCGCCATGGGGCACGACGGGCATGAGCATCACGAACACGGCGCGGGCGGGCACGGCCAGGAGGGCCAACACCATTCCGGCCACGAGATACACGGCGGCCATGCCGGACATGGCCACGGGGACCATGGGGATCATGTCGGACAGTTCCGGCGGTTATTTTGGATCATGTTGGTGCTGGCAATTCCAGTGGTCGCGTTCAACCCGATGTTCGCCGACCTGTTGAGCTATCAATTACCTGACACGGCCTGGGTGTGGTGGGTGTCGCCGATCCTGGGCACAATCATCTATTTCTGGGGTGGCCGGCCTTTCTTGACGGGGGCCGTCTCCGAGATCCGGTCCCGACAACCCGGCATGATGCTGCTTATCGGGTTAGCAATCACGGTGGCCTTCATTGCCTCCTGGGGTGCGACCCTGGGCATCTTGGATTACGAGCTGAACTTCTGGTGGGAACTGGCGCTACTGGTGGTCATTATGTTGTTAGGCCACTGGATTGAAATGCGGTCCTTGGCCCAAACCACTTCCGCCTTAGACTCCCTGGCCGCCTTGCTGCCGGATGAAGCCGAGAAGGTCGACGGCGATGACGTTGTCACCGTCGCTCCGGCGGAGCTGGTCGTTGGAGATGTCGTCATTGTCCGTCCTGGATCTGCGGTCCCGGCCGATGGCCAGATCGTCGATGGTAGTGCCTCCATGGATGAATCCATGGTCACCGGGGAATCCAAAACCGTCCGACGCGGCCCGGACGACCACGTCGTGGCCGGCACTGTGGCCACGGATTCCGGGCTGCGGGTCAAAGTCACCGCCATTGGAGATGACACCGCGCTGGCGGGGATCCAGAAACTGGTCGCCGATGCCCAATCCTCCTCGTCCAAAGCCCAACGCATTGCCGACACCGCCGCCGGTTGGTTGTTCTGGTTCGCCTTCGGGGCTGCGGTAATTACTGCGCTGGTGTGGTCCATACTGGGTATGCCCGACGCCGCCGTAGTACGCACCATTACGGTGCTGGTCATTGCCTGCCCTCACGCCTTGGGCCTCGCAATTCCGTTGGTGGTATCGATTGCCACCGAGCGTGCGGCTCGTGGTGGGGTGTTGATCAAAGATCGCTTGGCACTGGAATCGATGCGCAACGTGGATTCGGTACTATTCGATAAAACCGGCACCCTGACCAAAGGTGAGCCCACCGTCACCGCGATCCATCCCGTGGGTGATCGGACCAAAGATGAGGTGTTAGCGTTGGCCGCCGCTGCTGAATCCGACAGCGAGCACCCCCTAGCGCAGGCCATTGTCGGCGCGGCCCGGGCCCGCAACCTCGACGTACCTGGCACCAGTGATTTTTCATCTTCCCCAGCTGTGGGCGTCAAAGCAACGGTCAATGGCACGGTCATTGAAGTCGGTGGCCCTTACCTGTTAGAACAACACTCCCAAGATGAGATAGCGATTGCTGAGCAGTGGCGCGACGAAGGCGCGATCATTCTTCACGTGCTGGAAGATGGCCAAGTTATTGGCGCGTTGCGTCTAGCCGATGAAATCCGACCCGAATCCCGTGACACCGTGGATGCCCTGCATGCCCACGGCGTCCAGGTCGTGATGATCACCGGTGATGCCCAAGCCGTGGCCGAGACCGTGGCCGAAGAGCTGGGTATTGACCGAGTCTTTGCTGGGGTCCGGCCCGAAGATAAGGCCGCCAAGGTCGCAGAACTTCAAGCTGAGGGCCGCAAAGTGGCCATGGTCGGTGACGGGGTCAATGACGCGCCAGCTCTGGCTCAGGCCGATGTGGGCATCGCCATTGGTGCCGGCACCGATGTGGCCATCGGCTCGGCCGGGGTCATTCTGGCTTCCTCGGATCCCCGCTCGGTCTTATCCGTAATTGAGCTCTCCGAGGCCAGTTACCGGAAAATGAAACAGAACCTGTGGTGGGCTGCTGGCTACAATATCGCAGCCGTCCCCCTGGCCGCTGGAGTGCTGGCTCCGATCGGGTTCATGCTGCCGATGAGCGTGGGTGCAATTCTGATGTCGGCCTCCACCGTGGTAGTCGCCCTCAATGCCCAGCTGCTGCGCCGCTTGGATCTGACCCCGGCTGCCAGTGTTGCTAGGTCCCTGGACCGGACACCCGAAACCGTAGACGCCTAGCATGAGAAAATATTGTGACAACGCTGGTGCACGAAGAAAGCAGGCCCATGACCACCACCCCACATGCTGAACCCGCCGATCACGGATATATCAGTGACAAAGACCGCTACCTGGCCCGATTGAAGCGCATTGAAGGCCAAGCCCGCGGGATTCATCGCATGATCGATGAAGAGAATTACTGCATAGATATCCTCACCCAAATCAGTTCCATCACCTCAGCTCTGAACAACGTCGCGCTGAGCCTTCTCGATGACCATATGCGCCACTGCGTCGTCCGTGCAGCTCAAACCGACGGGCCGGAAGCTGAAGAAAAACTCGCCGAAGCCGCCGACGCCATCGCCCGCCTCGTCCGCTCCTAAATCCTCAGGGCCAGACGTCCAACCTCCTGCGCCCATTGCGACTAATCGGGTTAAGTGACAAAAACCGGCGCCTTGGAAAAATGAAAACCAAGACGCCGGTTTGTTCACCATGTCGCGACTTAAATGTCAACGATGTCGCGACTGATGACATTTTGGGGTGGCTGACGGTGTCTGAAGTCATGACATAGTTGACACGGTGTGCCTGGGGGAGCGTCCCTGATGATTGACAGGTCAGTCGCGACATGGTTGACACTTAGGGGACGGAAACATTTCGGGGTGATGGTTGACACCTCAGTCGCGACATCGTTGACACCTTCTGCTACCCCCGCGCGTCTGGTGCCGATGCGGGGATCAGTCGGGACATCGTTGACAAATGAACAGCCCGAACCGCAACCTCGCCATCGTCAAAGCCGTCCGCGATCAAGGTGAACCAGTCATCAAAGTCGCCAAACGC
>NZ_JALXWY010000021.1:0-34524 GCF_025144155.1 Corynebacterium sp. p3-SID1194 | reverse complement strand
GGCGCCCTTCGAGGATAGACTCCTCAAGGGGTGCCGCTTTTTGTATTTCTTCTACTTCAGGATTCCAGGAGTTTCACGAGATGACCGTTCTATCCGGGCTGCTGCTGTTCGCCATGGGCATCATGGCCGGCATTATCAACTCCGCTGTCGGTTCTGGGTCTCTGCTTACCCTGCCTGTACTGCTGGCGATCGGCGTACCGCCGGGGGTCGCGGTGCGTACCAACACGATCGGCATGATGTTCGCGTCTTTCGGATCAGCGTGGGGTTTCCGTCATGAGACGAAGAAGGAGCTGCCGTTCCTTGGCCCGCTGATCGTCGCCACCATTGTTGGTTCGGCTGCCGGCTCGTTGCTGCTCCTGTTCACTCCGTCCTCGGCGTTGGATTGGGTCATCCCGATCCTGATTGTCGTCGCCTTGCTCCTCGTGATTTTCCAGCAGCGGTTCGTGAAAGCGTTCTCGAAGACTCAGGTCGTGGGGGCGGACTCGGGCGACGGGACCGTCGGCGCACCGTACAAGCGTCCCGGTCTCGTCGGTGCGATGGGCTTGGCGTCTATGTATGGCGGTTTCTTCACTGCGGCGCAGGGTGTGCTCTACATGGCGATCATGGGCGTGGGCACGGGCCACCCATTCAAAGACGTGAACCCGGTCAAGAACTTCTTGTCCATGATCGTGAACTCCGTCGCTGCTCTCGTCTACTTGATCGCTTTCCTTTTCTTTGGTGCAGAGGTGCTGTGGGTCGGAGTGGCCATCCTGGCTGCCGGCGGTTTGATTGGCGGTCTGGTCGGTTCGCGCATCGCGAAGAGGCTCTCTAACAAGTTCTTGAAGGGCCTCATCGTGGTCGTTGCTCTTTACGCGCTTATCCGCCAATTCATTTAGAACGTCACACATGAAGAAAGGCCAGCCCCGCACCGGGACTGGCCTTCTTGTGTTTTAGAAGTAGCGAGTTACTTCTTCACAATGCCGTAGGAGTTGTAGAGCTCGACTGTGCGCTCCTCGCCCTTGTGCAGATCGCCCTTGACCTTGTAGAAGTCGATCTTGAAGGTCTCGTCGGTGACGGTGTAGACCGCGAAGCACTGAACCGTGGACTGACGGTAATTCTCGTGCTTGTGCTCGAACTTCGGGGAGTCCTGCGGCTGCTCAGCAACGTCGTACAGGCCGTTCCAGAGTTCGACGTCTTCCTCGGTCATCCAGTCCAGCTTCGGACGGACCTTGTGGACGTGGTCGACGCCCTTCTTGTAGATCGCGTCGTACGCCTTGGTGCCAGAGGTGTTCGGAATGATGTAGGTGACGCCCTCCGGGTTCACGTGGTGCTCGACGCCGTCGATCTCTTCCTTCTTGGTGTCCTCGACAGCCGCGGTCTCAACGAAGTCGCCGATGTGGACAGCGAAGGTGGAGTCAGGCGCGACCTCCATGGCCTTCTCCAGCGTGTTAGCGCCGTAAGCCGCCTCGTTGTTCACGTTGGCGTTCCAGTAAGCGTTCTGGGTATCGGTGTAGTGGATGAACTGCACCTCGTCCCCTTTTAGAGGGGGAGTAGGTTCATGGGGGTCGCTTTGACGTCGTCAAGCTTGGCTCGCGCTTTGCCTAGCTTGTCCCACTGTTCCTGCGGGATTGCGGTTCGCGCTTGCTTGACGACGGCGCTGTCAGGCGTGGCCCACGCGATCGGCATCGGGGTGACCTCTTGCCAATGATCCTTGTCACGTGTGGTGCGGCGGCCGCCGACGGCGACTGACGGCACTTTGGTGCCCACCTTCGGCTCGTCGATGCCGGGGATGGAGGAGACCGTGCGCAGGGCCGCCGCGTACTTAGGCGGGAGGGTCTCGTCAACGTTGATGTTGACCAGCGCCATGAGCACCATATCGCGCGGGTTGACCTCGGCGATGATGGCTGGGGCAAGCGGATAGCGGTCGTAGAGTTCCTGCGCGCCGCCGACGGAACGGGGGACCATGAGGCCGACGATGAGCATCACGATGCCGAACGGGACGAGGCCGATCACGCCGAACCAGCCCCATGCCGAACCGGCAGGTGTCAGCGTCCACAGCAGCACGGCCGCGACGACGCAGATGACGAACAGACTGATGCCGGAGATGGTCACCTTGCGCGTATCGCGCAGCATCTCGTTGTGCTTTTTGGCGAAAGTTTCATCAACGTCGAAGTGAAAGCGATTCATAACCTCACAGTTTAGAGGTCCGCTGCGTCCACCAGCCGGTAGGCGTAGCCCTGTTCGGCGAGGAAACGCTGGCGGTGCATCGCGTACTCGGCATCGAGCGTGTCGCGTGCGACGACGGTGTAAAACAGCGCTTCCGCACCATCGGCTTTCGGGCGGAGCAGCCGTCCGAGGCGCTGGGCTTCTTCCTGGCGTGAGCCGAATGTGCCAGAGACCTGGATGCCCACGGCGGCCTCGGGTAGGTCAATGGAGAAATTAGCCACCTTCGACACAACGAGAGTCTGGATCTCACCGTTCCGGAACGCGTCGAAGGTGGTTTCGCGTTTCTTGGTGGAGGTTTTTCCGTCGATAAGCGGGGCACCCGTGCGCGCAGCGATGTCCTCGAGCTGCTCGATGAAGGCGCCGATGATCAACGTTTGCTGCCCAGAATGCTGGGCAAGAAGCTTATCGACGACCGCCAGCTTCCCCTCGCTGCATGCCGCGATGCGGTAGCGTTCCCGGGTCTCGGCGGTGGCGTACATCATGCGCTCGTCTTCGGTGAGCGTGGTGCGGACTTCGACGCATTCGGCGGTGGCGATGTAACCGGCCATTTCGAGCTCTTTCCACGGGGCGTCATAACGCTTGGGGCCGATCAGGGAAAAGACATCGTCTTCGCGGTGATCCTCGCGCACGAGGGTCGCGGTCAGGCCCAGGCGGCGGCGCGATTGGAGGTCCGCGGCCATGCGGAAGACAGGGGCGGGCAGAAGGTGCACCTCGTCGTAGATGATCAGGCCCCAGTCGCGGGAGTCGAAGAGCTCGAGCGCCTTGTACTCGCCCTTCGTCTTGCGGGTGACCACCTGGTACGTGGCGATGGTGACGGGGCGGATCTCCTTGCGCTCGCCGGAATACTCGCCGATTTCCTCGGGGGTCAGGGTCGTGCGGCGGAGCAGCTCATCGCGCCACTGCCGGCCAGCGACGGTGTTGGTGACCAGGATCAGCGTTGTGGTCTGGGCCTGCGCCATGGAAGCCGCACCGACGATGGTCTTGCCGGCGCCGCAGGGCAGCACGACCACGCCGGAACCGCCCTCCCAGAATGACTCTGTGGCGTATTGCTGATAATCGCGCAGCTCCCAGCCGTCCTCTCCGTCCGATCCGGCGGTGAGCCGGATTGGGTGGGATTCACCGTCGACGTAGCCGGCGCGGTCGTCCACAGGCCAGCCGAGTTTGGTCAGCTCCTGCTTGATCCGGCCACGTTCGGAGGGGTGGACGGGGGCGGTGGTGTCGTCGATAAGCGCGCCCACCATGGGCTGAATCTTCTTGTTGCGGGTGATCTCGGTGAGGATCGCGGCGTCGTCCGCCTCGAGAATGAGGCCATGTGCCGGGTGCTTGAGCAGGCGGACCCGGCCGTAGCGCGCCATCGTCTCGGCGACATCAATCAGCAGGGCCTGGGGGACGGGGAACCGGGAGTAGCGCTCGAGGACGTCCACGGCCTGCTCCGCGTCGAAGCCCGCTGCCCGCGCATTCCACAGCGCCAGGGGAGTGATCCGGTAGGTGTGGACGTGCTCCGGTGCGCGCTCGAGCTCCGCGTACGGTGCCAATGCCGTGCGCGCCGCCCCCGCTTCGGGGTGCGCGACGTCGAGGAGGACCGTCTTGTCGGACTGAACAATGAGCGGGCCGTCACCTAAAGCCATGGGGCGATTATGCCTGCCGAGGTCGAGAGAGTCGAACTTCGGAAGGGTGAGTACCAAGAAATGGTAAGGTAATGGCATGCCTGCTAAGAATACTTCTGTCGTCCTCGGGGAGCGCTACGATAAGTTCATTGCCGAACTGCTGGAAGAGGGGAGATATGCCTCGGCCAGCGAGGTTCTGAGGGAGGGCCTCCGACTAGTCGAGGAACGCGAACGGCTCTTTGCGGCGCTGAATGCGGAGTTGGAGAAGGGCGAACGAAGTGGATTCGTGAAGGATTTCGATCCGGAATCATTCATCGCACGGATGAAAAACCAGCATGAGGTATCTGCTTAGTAGCGAAGCGGAGCTAGATCTCGAGGAGATTTGGCGCTACACCGCCGCAGAATGGGGGACGTTGAGGGCAGAACAATACGTGGGGCAGATTTTGGCGACTTTCGAGCAACTTTCTGGAAGCCCAAAGATGGGGAGGTCGCTGGAGGGGTCAGGCCTGGCTACCGGATGAAGGGCGCAGGGAAACACAAAATTTTCTATAGAGATTTTGGTGGTCGCATCGAAGTGATCCGCGTGCTCCATCAAAAAATGGATCCGTCGCGACATCTCTAAGGTGCGCGGAAAGGGCCCAGGCGGCCGCTTGAGGTGAGGCCGCGAGCGGGATGCCGCTACGTTCGTGGCCGATAACCGCGGTCCGCTGGCCGCGCTGCTTGGCACCCTCGTCGGCTCCATCGTCCTGTTCATCCCGGGCCTGTGCGGCGAAGCGTCCATCGCTGATGCTCTCGGCGAGGCGATCAACCGTGGAAAGACGCCGCAGCCGAAGGACGAGGCTGCGACTCAGCCGGAGACAGCCTCCAAGTAATTGTTGGCAGACGAGAAGCCGGGCCCTGAATGGGACCCGGCTTCATTCTGTCTTTGACGTCAAGGTGGAGGAGGGTTAGCCCTTCAGCGCCTCCGACCACTTGGTGGTCTTGCCGTTATTCAGGATGGAACGGCGGTAGATGCGTGCGGTGACCCAGATGACCGCGAGGGTCGCGATGGTGGCGATGGCCAGCGAACCCGCGAGCTGGAGTGCGGTGAACTCGCCGGCTGCGTAGGACAGCGGTGCAGCGAAAATCGACACCGGCGGGATCCAGCTAGCTACCTGCATCCAGGTCGCTCCGGTGTTCATCCACCCGAAGGCGGGGATATAGGCGCTGGCGATGATCAACAGCAGGACTGGCATCTGAGTGGACTGGAGATCCTCAGTACGCTGCACCATCGCGCCAGCCGCGGCGTAAAGCCCGCCGAAGAAGAGCATGGCCAGGACGTATGAGAGGAGCATGATGGGAAGAATCGACCATGCGATGTCGACATCCTTTAGCAGCCCCGTCGCCTTCAGGCTGATCCCAGCGGCGGCGACGAGGACGGCTGTGGACACGAAACCGAAGACGAGGTTGCCCAGAATCTTGCCCGCGAGGAAGTCGAGCGGGCGCACCGCGGCGAGGACGAGCTCGACAACGCGGGAGGACTTTTCCTCCGTCACGCGGCTGCCCACCTGCGCGGCGAATGTGATCACCATGAAGACGATGGCCATCAACAGTACGAACGTAGTGAGTAGTTTGATGAAGTCCTGCTCAGACTCGGCATCGTTCTTGCCAGCGTCCAAATCGGCGATGTCCACCGGCACGACCTCAACTTTCGGGCTGGCAGCTGCGAATTCTTCCGGGGAGATCCCGAGCTTTTCTAACGCGGTGGTCTGAGCGACTCCGTCGGCGGTGCCGTTAACGTCGGCGACAACTTCGGGTTTGGGGAAGCCGTCGCTGATGACCTGCCAGGTATCGCCTTCGACAACGAGTGCGGTGTCCACCTCACCGTCGCGCACGAGCTGCTCCGCTTCAGCGCGGTCGGCGGCTTCGCGCGGTTCGAAAGTGGTGCCTTCAAAAGTCTGGCTTTCAACGCCGACGACGGCGACAGTGGTGGGATCCTTAGAGTCGCTCTTGTCTTTCTGCCAGGCGGCGAAACCGATCAAGCCGATGATGGCGAGCATCATGATCAGCAAGGTGATGATCACGGATTTCTTGCTGAAGAGGATCTGGATCTCGCGCTTAGCGGTGGTGAGGACGGTGTGGAGTGGGGAATAGGTGCTCGTGGTCATTACTTCACAACCTCCTTGAACAGGTCGGTCAGGTCGGGGACAACGCGGGTGAATTCATGGACATCGCCGGCGGCGAGGGCTGCGCGGAGGATGTGCTGATCGTTGCCGGTGGAAGAGGTCTCGAGGATGACGTGGTCCGGGGCGTCGTCGATAAGCGTCGTGCCCTCCGGGAACCATCCGCGGGCCGTGGTGCCGACTTTGTAGCGGACAGGGCCGTGGGTGCGGAGCTCGTCGACGGTGCCTTCGGCGACCATGCGGCCGCGGGTGACGATGCCCACGCGGTCGCACAGGCGCTGGACGAGGTCGAGCTGGTGGGATGAGAAAACGACGGGGACACCATTGCGGGCGTGGTCGGTGAGCATGGTGCTCATGACGTCCACAGCGACGGGGTCGAGGCCGGAGAACGGCTCGTCGAGGATGAGGATGTCCGGGTCGTGGATCAAGCTGGCGGCGAGCTGGACGCGCTGCTGGTTGCCCAACGAAAGATCGTCGAGCTTGTCGTTCAAACGCTCGCCCAAGCCGAGCTCGCCCAGGAGCTCCTCGCCGCGCTTCTTCGCAGCGGCGCCGTCCACGCCGTGGAGCTTGGCTAGGAAGACGAGCTGATCGAGGATCTTCTCCTTGCCGTACAGGCCGCGCTCTTCCGGCATGTAGCCGATGCGGCGGCGCGTCGCGTCGTTGAGCGGAGTGCCGTCGAGGAGGACCTCGCCGGAATCGGCCTCGAGCACGCCGAGCGCGATGCGCATCGTGGTGGACTTGCCAGCGCCGTTGGAACCGACGAAGCCGTAGAGCTCGCCGTCACCGACGGTGAAGTTCATCCCGTCGAGCGCCTGGGTCTCCCCGAAGCGTTTATGCAGGTCTCTGATGTCAAGAGTGGTCATTGTCAGTCCTCCTTGCGGTTGAAGGTGATGGCGTAGCCGATCATGGGCAGCGGGTAGACGATAAGGAAAGTGAACAGCATGAAATAACCGGCGGCTAAGAGGGCCGTGCTGCCCGGTGTGTCAAGCCGCTCGCCGAGAAGCATGAAGGTGAAGCCGCCGATTCCGTTGAGCAGGGCGAACACCTTCATCGCGCGCTTGCGCCAGGTGTCCAGCACGCTGCGCTCGTACTCGTCGAGCTGGTCTTCTGGGACACTGTCGGCGTTTCCGTTCTCCGCTCTGATCTGCGCCCACGCGATCATGCTGATCACGACGAAAGTAATCGATAGGGTGGACAGCCACCATTGGCGCAGTATCGGCTGGAGAGCGGTGCAGACGATGAAAGCGAGCATGAAGAAAAAGAAAACAAAGATCAGAGTCTTCGTTTTTCTCTCGCGGTCGAGGCGTTTCATTTCGGGTACAGCTCCTTCGACATAGGGGCGAATTCGGTGCGGGAGAACACGGCCTCGACGGGGAGGTCGAATACCTCGCAGACACGGAAGGCGAGGTCGAGGCTGGGGGAGTGGTCGCCGCGCTCCAAAGCGCCGATGGTCTGCGGGTTCACGTCGATGAGCTCGGCGAGTTGGTTTCGCGACATGTCGCGCTCCGTCCTCAAGACGCGAACCCGATTATGAATCGGACTCTTCGGTTGTTTTCGTGCTGCCACACAAACAAGTGTTATATAAACCCAACAATCTGTCAACGGATTGGACGAAAAAAGTTCGGCGCGCTCGATGGGGATAGCATGAGACTATGACTGCAACAATCACATCCCCTGCTGCGCATCTGGTCCGCGAATTGGGTTCCGACCAGACGATTTCCACCCGCCAGATCGATCGCATCAAATACGCGCACGATGCATCGCACTTCCTCTACACCCCGCAGGTGGTCGCGGAAGCGCGTAACGCGAAGGATGTCGCCGCGGCCTTCCGGGCGTCGATTTCTTCCGGCGCCCCGGTCGTGCTGCGCGCGGGCGGCACGTCGCTGTCCGGGCAGGCTGGGGGCGGTGGCATGCTTGTCGACGTCCGCAAGCACTTCCGCGGTGTCGAGGTTCTCGATGCCGGTAAACGCGTGCGCGTCCAACCCGGCTCGACGGTGCGGCAGGTCAACGCGCACCTCGCACCCTACGGCCGGAAACTCGGTCCCGATCCGGCGTCAGAAGGTGCGGCGACCTTGGGCGGCGTGATCTCCAACAACTCCTCCGGCATGGCGTGCGGCACGCAGTACAACACCTACAACACCCTTGAATCCCTGACATTCGTGCTGCCGTCCGGCACTGTCATCGATACCGCGCATGCGGATGCGGAGGCGCAATTTGCGCGGGAGGAACCGGAGCTCGTCGAAAAGCTCGAGCAATTGAAGCGTCGTGTGCGCGGCAACGCTGAATCCGTGAAGAAGATCGAGCAGCACTTCGCGCTGAAGAACACGATGGGCTATTCGCTCAACGCGTTTTTGGACTACGAGTCCCCGCTGGAGATTTTCATGCACCTGCTGGTCGCCTCCGAGGGCACGTTGGCGTTCATCGCTGAGGCGGTGCTGCGCACGGTAGAGGCGCCCAAGCTGAAGACCACGACGATCGCGGTGTACCCAACGATCGACGCGGCGAGGCGCTCGCTGCCCGCGCTGTTCGACTCTAAGGCGGCCACGCTCGAGCTGATGGATTCGCGCTCCATCGCTGTCGGGCGCGGTTTTGACTCGGTGCCGGAGCAGATCACCGGCTTCGAGCTGGACCAGCACGCGGCGCTGCTCATCGAGTACCACGCGAACGAGGAAGAGCAGTTGCGCGAGTACGAGCGTGCCGGCGCGAAGCTCTTGGGCGAGCTGGATCTGGCCACGCCTGCGGAATTCTCCACCGACCCGAAGCAAGCGGCCAAGGCGTGGGCCTTCCGCAAGGGCCTCTACGCCCAAGTCGCGGAGGCGCGCCCGTCCGGCACGACGGCACTGCTCGAGGACATCGCGGTGCCCGTCGAGGATCTGGCCGACACCTGCGGCGGGCTGCAGGGGCTGTTTGACGAATACTCCTACGACGATGCCGTCATCTTCGGTCATGCCAAGGACGGCAATATCCACTTCCTCATCACCGACCGTTTCGAGGGCGACGAGAACTTGGGCCGCTACGACGGTTTCAACGAGGCGATGGTGGATCTCGTGCTCGGCGCCGGCGGCAACCTCAAGGCTGAGCACGGCACCGGACGCGTCATGGCGCCGTATGTGCGCCGCCAGTACGGTGACGAGCTCTACGAGGTCATGGTGGAGCTCAAGCGCGCCGCCGACCCGCGCGGCGTGATGAACCCGGGTGTGATCATCACTGATGACGAGCGCGAGCACATGAAGAATTTCAAGCTCAACCCGCAGGTCGAAGACGAGATCGACTCGTGCGTGGAATGCGGCTACTGCGAACCGGTGTGCCCCTCGCGTGATCTCACCATGACTCCGCGCCAGCGCATCGTGGTCCGCCGCGCCCGCGCCAAGGCGAACCAGGAAGGCAATACTGAGCTGGTCAAGCACATTGACGCCGAATACCAGTACGAGGGCATCGATACCTGCGCCGTCGACTCTATGTGCGTGACTGCGTGCCCGGTGGGCATCGACACCGGCAAGTTCATCAAGTCCCTGCGCCGCGGCCAGGCCGGCGCGGTCGAATCGGCTGGTTGGGC
This sequence comes from Corynebacterium sp. p3-SID1194, assembly GCF_025144155.1. Taxonomy (NCBI): domain Bacteria; kingdom Bacillati; phylum Actinomycetota; class Actinomycetes; order Mycobacteriales; family Corynebacteriaceae; genus Corynebacterium; species Corynebacterium sp. p3-SID1194. Next base: position 24,994 of record NZ_JALXWY010000021.1, on the reverse strand, counting down.
GGCCGCCGCGAAGGCATGGGGACCGGGCAATAAACTCGCCTCCACCGCACTGACCGGCGCGCATTACCTGCCCGCATCGCTGGTGGAGAAGGTCACTGATGTCGCCCGCGCGCTCGTCGGCGAGGACACCGTGCCGTCGTACCGCCCGGAGCTGACCAAGGGAGGTACTTCCCGTTCCAAGGCCTTCGGCACGCGCATCGGCGACCCGACCGCCGAACCCGTCGGCGTGTTCGTTCCTGCCTGCGTGAACTCCATGTTCGGTCCGCAGGGCGAGGGCATTGGCGCATCCGCCGCATTCGCGAAACTGGTTGAGCGCGCCGGGCTCTCCCTCGTCGTGCCCGACGGCATCGACGGGATGTGCTGCGGCACCCCGTGGGCGTCGAAAGGCATGGCGACCGGCCACGACATCATGCAGCGCCGCGTCAACGACGAGCTCATCGCCGCTACCGACGGCAGCCGTCTGCCAGTCATCGTCGATGCCACCAGCTGCACCCACGGCTTCCAGGACATGGCTGAGACCATCGGCATCACCGTCATCGATGCAGTTGCATTCGTGCGCGACAAGGTGGTGGACAAGCTCACGGTGAGCAAGAAGGTCGATTCGATCACGCTTCACCCGACGTGCTCCGCGACGCACCTTTCGCTTATCGACGACCTCTCCCAAGTCGCCGCTGCCGCCGCTGACAAGGTCAACGTGCCGCCGGAGTGGAACTGCTGCGGCTACGCCGGCGACCGCGGCATGTTGCACCCAGAGCTCACTCACGCTGCCACCAAGCGCGAGGCGGAGGAAGTCGCCGAATTCGACTCCCAATGCCACGCGTCTTCCAACCGCACCTGCGAGCTGGGACTGACTGCCGCAACCGGCAAGGACTACGAGCACGTGCTGGAGGTGCTCGAGCGGGTGAGCCGCTAGGCCATCACGACTTTGGTGATGCGCGGCAAAGCGATGCGCACCACCGAGTCGGTGGCCGGAACATGCGCGTCGACCTGCCCGGCAGATACCGACAAAGGCAGGGCGGTGAGTGTCTTCCCGCGGCCGTTCTTATCCACGTAGCCCAGCGTGACCTGGCGCTTGCCGCGCGCGGCGGCGCGCAGTGTCTCGATGGTGTCCCCGGCGGCCGGCGGCGCGGGCTCCGCGCTGGTGCTCTCCGAGCGCAGGCGCGCGATAATCTGTTCGGCCTGCTCGTCGGTCACCGCGGTCGGGCGCGGTAGGTGAGAAGGAGTGGCGGGAACAAACGCAGGCTCGGGCGCCATGTTGAGCTGCGCACCTGACTCGTCTTCGGCGGTCGGCTGCAGGCCTGCCTTGCGCAGGGCATCCATGAGTTTCGGCAGCGGGAGCTGCGAGACACCGACGGTCGGCGCGAGCGGGCGGATGATTCCGCTGAGTTTTTCAGCCGCCGTCGTGATGAGCGCAGGGTCCGCGCTGCGGATATAGCTCATCGCAGACCCAGCCCGGATGGAACCGTGGGTGCGGGCGGTGTCGTCGATGAGGAATGCAATGCCCTGGGGAACCTCGCCCATCACATGGTCATTCAGCCAGGCATGGATCTCCTCCGCTGTGAGTCCCGCATCGAGGCCGCGGCGCACGGACGCGTCGGAAATGCGCCACACGCTGGCCACGCCGGGAGATTCGAGGTCCGCGATGCGTTCGAGGAATGCGCCCATTTCCGGTTCGAGTGGGCCAGGTGCGAGCACCGTCATGTCGGCCTGTGCGATGAGAGTGTCTACCGGGGCGGGCACGAGTTCGCGGGTCGCGGCAGCGATATCGGCGCCGTCGAGAAGCGCCGCCAGCGGTGTCGATGCTGCAGGAGTCGAATCGAGCGCGCCCACGAAGCGGGCTTCGTGGGTAGTGGTGTTGATGAAGGACGGCGGCAGCTGCGAGGCTGGCAGGGGAGCGAAATAGAAGAGACGCTCGGTGTCGCCGTGATGGCGTAGGATCGTCAGGCGCGCCCCGCGGGCATCGGGGGAGTGCATGTCCGGGGAGAGGAGTTTTTCTTCCTTGTCCGTCCGCCACGGGGAGGCGGCCCATCCGGCGAGCAGGATCGCCCATTGGTCGGACAGGGTTGCGTCCAGCCATGTGAGGGCGTCCTTCGTGGCGGCGAGGACATCGGTGTCCTCCACATTGCCGCGGCCGATCAGTCCCGCGGACTCGCCGATCGTGATCAGTAACGCCGGGTCGAAGCCGAGCTCTTTGCGTAAGTTCGCTCGGGCGCGTACTCCCACGCTGCCGTCCTTGTTCAGTGCGACGGGCTCCGATAACAACGAAGTGATCAACTGACGGAGCTGCCGGACAGCATCCAGCCCCTGCGTCGCGGCGGCGGTGTCCACTGTGTCCTGATCGATCTCCGGTACAGGTGGCTCTGACATCGGGAACGTCCGGGCCGGGTGGCCGCGAAGCACGTCGCGGACGGGGCGGGGGAGGCGGACCGTATTGGAGTCGACGCGGACGAGCAGACCTTTCGCGATGAGCGTGGCGATGGGCGTATCCGGGGCCGCATCTGGTGCAGCAGCCTTCGTGGTGCCCACACCGCCATTGGTGGCGAGTGTTTCCAGCACCTTGCGTTCGGGGGAGGAGTTATCTGCCATGAGCTCATCGAGCTTCTCCGGCACCGGATCGGTCACGCGCCAGCCGGCGGGGACAGCGCTGAGTACCCCCGGCGCGATGCGGAGCTCATCGTCGTCGCCGAAGACGAGCGCGTGGGTGCGAAGGTTGTCGAGCTTCCCCTCACCGGCATGCGCGGTGGCGTCACATGGGTTGAATTCCGCCCCGGCATCAGCGAGACGTTCGAGAAGTGCCAGGTCGGGGGCGGTGAGGCGTCGTAAAGCTCGTGCAATAGACCCGGGAAGCGCAAGGCGCGTAGCGAGCGAGGCGACCTGTGGAGGCGCAGGAAAGAACGCGTCGGGGCGCGCGTCGATGAGGCGGCGCAGCGCGGCGTCGTCGAGTGCGGTGAGCGAACGGGTGAAGGAATTCATTGCGGGGGTGAGTTTACGTGCGTTTTGGGCGCTGACGTGAAAGAATAGGCCTTATGGCTAAAGACCTCGAGAACATCACCCAGATCAACCCGGCGTGGCCTGCGCACACCCCGGGTAATGGCCACCCGGTGACGGAGATTTCCTCCAAGCTCACGGGTGCGAACAGCCCCTTCGGCAATGACACGGTCCTGCCCCGTCCGTGGGAGGAGACCGGCTACGTGCACAACACGCTGCGCATCAACACCTCGCAGTAATTAGCTGTAGCTTTTCGCCGCGTAACGCTTCGATGTTGAGGCGTTGCGCGGTTTTATTTTGCCCATATGAATAGACCGATCAGTTTGTTTCATGTGAATTCTATATATACTAACTGGTTCATAGATTGTAGACTCCCCAGTGTTTTTAATGGCTTAATTGAAGCACTGGAGGTTCCCATGATTCTGACCGGCTTGGCGGTCGGCGCGGCGCTCGGCATCGTCATGCAGCGCGGCCGATTCTGCGTGACGGGCATGCTGCGCGATGTCTTCCTGCAAAAGCAGGGCCGCGGTCTCGTCGCGTTCTTCATCGTTATCGCTGTCCACGCGATCGGCCTCGCGGCGCTCACATCGCTGGGCGTCATTTCGCCGGAGTACCGCACCTTCGCGCCGCTCGCTGTGGCGCTCGGCGGCTTCATCTTCGGGTTGGCGATCATTCTCGCCGGCGGCTGCGCATCGGGCACCTGGTACCGTTCCGGCGAAGGTCTGGTCGGCTCGTGGTTCGCGTTGTTGTTTTACGGCCTGTCCGCCGCCGCGATGAAGAGCGGCTTCCTGTCGGGCTTCAATGACAAGCTGAAGGAATGGGACACCGGGTGGACGACACTGCCGCAGACCCTAGGGGTGTCAGCCTGGTGGTTTGCGATCCCGTTCGCGCTCGCGACCGCTTTCATTGCGCAGCGCTACCTTGCCCGTGATGCCGCAAAGCCGAAGGTGACTCTGGAGCAGCCGTGGTACCGCAAGCCGCTGCACCCGTATACCGCTGGTGCTGTCGTCGGTCTACTCGGCGTACTCGCTTGGCCGCTGTCTGCGGCGACCGGCCGCAACGACGGCCTGGGCATCACCACTCCGTCGGCTCACCTGATGAGCTACATCACCACCGGTGAAGGGAGATTCCTCAACTGGGGCACCCTGCTGGTCCTGGGCATCCTTGTCGGCTCCTACATCGCCGCGAAGGTCGCCGGCGAATTCCGCATCCGCGTTCCGGACGGCCGCACGTCCGTCCGCGCGATTATCGGTGGTATCGGCATGGGTGTCGGCGCATCCCTGGCCGGTGGCTGCACCGTCGGCAACGGAATGGTGCAGACCTCCCTGTTCAGCTACCAGGGCTGGGTCGCAATGGCGTTCATCGCTCTCGGCGTCTTCGTCGGTGCGAAGCTGTGGCTGAAGCCGTCCGGGGTGAAGCAGGGTGCTGCCAAGGGGGCAGGCGGTGTGTACACCACCGATGAATCCATTAGCGAACCGCAACTCGCGGGCGTTGAGCCCCGCCAGTCCGAGGTTGAGGAGGCGCCGAAATTCAATATCGTCTCCGCGTCCAGCGGCGTCGGTCTGAAGACGAAGCCGAAACAGGACACCACGGCGCGTCCGCTGGGGGAGGGCCGCTACATCCTCGACACCCTCGGCGATGTCTGCCCGTTCCCGCTCATCGAGGCAAAGCAGGCGATGTCGGAGCTCAACTCCGGCGAAGAGCTCATCATCGACTTCGACTGCACCCAGGCAACTGAATCCATCCCGCAGTGGGCCGCCGACAACGGCCATGGCGTGAAGGACTTCGTGCAGAACCAGAATGCCGGTTGGCAGATCTCCGTGGTGAAAGACGCCGCGGAATAAGGCTGATTCTGCATAGAAAAAGAGCGCTCGCCCCAAAGCGGGGCGGGCGCTCTTTAGCGTCGGCGCGCTAAATCTGATTAGCGGGCGGCGTACTGCTGCTGCAGGCCGGAGACGTAGTCGTTGAAGTTGGCCTGGGCCGCGGAAGCGATGCCCTGGGTGTCGCCAGCGAGAACAGCGTCGATCAGGGTCTTGTTAGCCAGGTAGAACGCGTTGTAGTCGTTGCGGTTGGCCTTGTAGGTTGCGGTGACGCGCGCCGGGACGGCGATGCCACGGTTGTTCAGCTCGCGGGTGATGGAGGTGTACACCGCGTCGACCTCGAGCTCGGTGCTCTTCTTAGCGGCCGGCTTCGGGGCAGGCTTCGGCTTCGGAGCAGCAGCCGGCTTCGGAGCGGGCTTCGGTGCCGGCTTGTTAGCGGAGACGTTGCGCGGGGTCGGAGCGGAACGCAGGCCCAGGCGAGCGGAGCATGCCGGCCATGCGCCCCAGCCCTGGCCGGCGAGGGTGCGCTCAGCGACAGCGATCTGCTGCTCGCGGGTTGCCTGGTGCGGCAGGGCAGCGAACTCGCCGCCGCCGTAAGCACGCCAGGTGCCTGCGTTGAACTGCAGGCCGCCGTAGTAGCCGTTGCCGGTGTTGATGTGCCAGTTGCCGCCAGCCTCGCACTGTGCGAGACGGTCCCAGTCGGAATCCGGGGCAGCGGAAGCGATCGGGCTGATCAGGGCGGTGGTGGCCAGGGCAGCGGTAGCGCCAGCGACGGCCTTGGTGGTCAGGTTACGGTTCTGCTTGCTGTGACGTCCCATGTTGGGCTGTTTCCTCTCTTGTTGTACGTCTGCGAGGTGAGCTGTCGGGTTCAGGCTGAGGTCTTTCGCACACCTGGCCGCATCGTCGGCGGCTTCACCCCAAGCGGATTTCTTCCGCGGTGCACGCGCGTTCTTCGTGCGGTGCTGGGTGGGTCCCCCGCTTTTGTCCTATGTACTTGTGTACTTTCATCGGTTTTCATGCCGGCCGGACAAAACTGAACGTGGCTGGCAGCGTTAAAGGTCACGCCCGTCTAGGGGCATGGCAAGAACTGTAACCGTTTATAACGATTGAGTCACGTTCTCGGCACGATTTGTGATGCATGTGAACAGTGTGACTCGCAGGATCTGTAGCTTGGGGGCCTTCACCTGCAAAAAAGGTGTTTTCGTGACGTACCGCACAATCGTTACCATTGGCGTGTCGCCGATCGGGCGACTAGGCGGTTGGGGGCCGTCGCGCTACACTGAACTCTTTGAATTCTTTCGATTATCGGTGGTGATCGCGCATGCCAGTAGGAAAAGTGAAGTGGTTCGATGCCGAGAAGGGCTTCGGCTTCGCTTCTAACCCAGGGGACGAGGACGTCTACGTGGGCAAGAACGTGCTGCCCGACGGCGTCGACGAGCTCTTCCCGGGACAGCGAATCGAATTCGATTTCGCCGCAGGACGTCGCGGGCCGCAGGCGCTGCGCGTGAAGGTGCTCGACGAGCCGCGCCGCCGCCCGGTGCACCGCCGCAAGCCGGAGGAACTGGGCAGCATGCTTGCAGATGTGATGTCCATGCTTGAGACTCAGGTGCAGCCGGCGCTCGACGCAGGCCGCTACCCGGAGCGTAAGGAGTCCCGCCAGATCGCGGAAATTCTCCGCGCAGTGGCCAAGGAGCTCGACGCCTAAGCGCGGAGCTTTAAAACCCGCCCCTTATTCAGCCTCCGTCGTGAACGCCCATGTGGCCATGACGGGGGTTTCTTCGCCTTTATCGTCTGCGCCGATGAGCAGGGCAGAGACTTCCATGACGACGAGATTGGTGTCGTTGCCGTCATGCTGGGTGGTCACGGGAATATCCACTTCGGTGGCTTCGCCTGGTGTGAAGGTGCGCTCAGTATTCGCGGCCGGGTCGTCGTAAATGCTGAGCACCGTCCATTGCTGCTGAGAGACTTCGTCGGGCACGGTGAGACGGATATTTTCAGCGCCCTCGGCGTTGATTCGGGTGACCTCGCCTTCCGGGCACTCGGCGCCGAATTCGCAGACGCTGAACGGGGTGGAGGAGACCTCCTGCTCGTTATCGGAGCCGTCAGCTGTGGCCGCGACCTCGAGCTCAGCTGGTGGGGTGGCGGGGCGGTTCTCCTGCCAGTTCAGGAAAAAATAGAGGCCAGCGACAATGGCGATCACCGCGACAGTGATTGCTGTGACCGTCCACGCGGGAGTCCACGTGGTCTTCGACGTTCCTGCCTTGCTTTCGACCATGACTAAGCAGTCTAACCGGCAGGTGGGCAAGCGCCCCTATTTCGGTTCGAAGGTGACCCGGTACATGTCAGGCCAGCGTTTGCCCGTGAGGAAGAACTCATTGTCGCTGTCTGGGATATGGGCGATCCCGTTCAACACATGGTTCGGGTCGGGGGAGGCGTTGTTTGGGACGCCGGAGGCGTCGATAAGCGCCTCGACCTTTCCTGTCTTCGCGTCGATGCGCACGATGTCCGTCGTGGTGAAAATATTGGCGTAAATATCGTCGCCGACGCATTCGAGCTCGTTGATGCCCTCGAGCGGCTGACCGTCGCGGGTGACGGTGAAGCGTTCGCGCTCGGTGAGCGTGTCCGGATCCATGCGCCGCAATTCGGCCGTTCCGTCAGAGAAGATCACCTCCCCTGCGTCCTGGCGGTGGCACAGGCCCCACCCTTCGCCCTCGAAGGAGGTGCGCTCGAGCTCGTCGAGTGTCTCTGCGTCGCGCTTGATCGCGGTGTTGCTCTGCCAGGTCAATTGCCACAAGTGGTCGCCGACGCGCGTGATGCCTTCGCCGAAGAATTCCGGTGCGAGATCCTGGCTGGCTAGCTCTTTGCCCTCCGTTGTGGTGCGGTAGATGCGCGATTCGCCGTTCATGCCGGTGGCGACGTACAGCGTGCCGTCGGGCGCGACTTCGAGGCCTTGGGTGAAGCTTGAGTCGTCGAAGGGGAGCGTCTCGTTGATGGAGACGGTGAGCATCTCCGTGCCTTCCGCTTCCTTCTGTACAGCCGTCGAGCTGCCCTCGGCGCTGCACCCGACGAGAAGGGCGACCGCGGACACGGCGGAGATGGACGACAGCAACGCGGCGGCGTGGGGGAATTGGACCATAGAGTCTATCTTGCAACAGTGTCAGCCATAATGGGGTGCGTGCCCCGGAGAAGAAACGACAAGAAAGCAGGACCGCTGCTCGGCGACAAAGCGGTGACGACCGCGCGTGATGCGTTGCTCGAGCTCGACCAAGGCGCAGTCGGCGACCACATCGGTGTTGTCGGACTGAGCGCGAATGTAGCCACCCACCGCTTCGAGGCGGACGTGCCTGGCTATTCGGGATGGGAATGGAATGCGGTCCTCGCATGCGCGACTGGCTCCGACTACATCACTGTCAACGAGGTCGCGCTCGTGCCTGCGCCGTCGGGCGATGCGTTGCAGGCCCCGGACTGGGTGCCGTACACCGAGCGTCTTCGCCCCGGCGACCTCGGCCCGGGCGATCTCATGGAGCCGGCTCCGGACGACGAGCGCCTGACCGACGACTCCTTCTCCAAAGACGCAGTGGTCTTCATTGGCCGGGAGACGAAGCAGTACCTGACCACCACGGGGTTGAAGGCGGCGAAGCAGCGGTGGCGGCGCGGCGAATTCGGGCCCAATTCGGACCATGCCTCCCAGGCGGCGCTGCAGTGCAAGACCTGCGCGTTCTATATCCCGGCGGCGGAACCAGTGGGCAAGAATTTCGGCATCTGCGCCAATGAATACTCCGCGGACGGCCACGTTGTTTCCGCAGTATACGGCTGCGGAGCCCACTCCGAGACCAAGGTCGACAGCGAGGACGTCACGCCGAGTAGCGCGCTTTTCGACGACGAAAAACCCCTGTATTAATTCCAGTTCTGCCTGATTCCCCGTCCGCGCCATTTTGATTTTCGTGCTGTGAGTGGGACGCTATTGCCGTTATTGACATGCAAACGTCAGGGGAATCACAGTGAGTGACACCACGAATCCGTCCGGCTCCACAAAAGTGACCGAGACACCCAATGAGGCGGGGGAGATTTCCGGCCTCGACCGTTTCTTCCACATTTCTGAGCGCGGCTCCTCAGTGGGCCGCGAGGTGCGCGCCGGCGTGGTCACGTTCTTCGCCATGGCGTACATCGTCCTGCTCAACCCGCTGATCCTGGGCACGAGTGAGGATTCCGCCGGCACCGTGCTGGGCATCCCGCAGGTCGCTGCCGCAACGGCATTGGTGGCCGGTGTGATGTGTATCTTGTTCGGCGCCATCGCCAATTACCCGTTCGGCATCGCCGCCGGCTTGGGCCTTAACACGCTCGTCGCCGTCACGCTGGTGGGCATGGAGGGACTCACCTGGGCGCAGGCGATGGGCCTGGTGGTCGTCGACGGCATCATCATCGTGTTGCTGGCCATCTCCGGCTTCCGCACTGCCGTCTTCCGCGCGATCCCGCCGTCGATGAAGGCCGCGATCAGCGTGGGCATCGGCATGTTCATCTCCCTGATCGGCTTCGTCGACGCCGGCTTCGTCCGCCGCATCCCTGACGCGGCGATGACCACGGTCCCAGTCCAGCTGGGCATCAACGGCTCCATCGCGTCGTGGCCCACGCTCGTGTTCATTCTCGGTCTGTTCATCTGTGGCTTCATGGTTTCCCGCCAGATCCCGGGCGGCCTGTTCATCGGCATCGTGATCAACACGATCATCGCCCTGATTGTGGAAGCTGTCACCGGCGCCGGCTCCGCGGCCGATAACGGTCCGACCGGCTGGAACCTGGCAGTGCCGACCCTTCCGGACTCCTTCGGCGGCATCCCGGACCTCTCCATCGTCGGTGCAGTCGACATTGTCGGCGCCTTCACCAATATCGGTGTCGTCACCGCATCCCTGCTGGTGTTCACCCTGGTGCTGGCCAACTTTTTCGACGCCATGGGCACGATGACCGCGCTCGGCCGCCAGGCAGACCTCGTCGACGAGAAGGGCGAGCTGCCGGACATGAAAAAGGCGCTCGTCGTCGAGGGCCTCGGCGCTGTCGTCGGCGGCGCGGGCTCCGCGTCGTCCGCCACGGTCTTCGTCGACTCGTCTGCGGGCATCGCCGACGGCGCGCGTACCGGCCTGGCCAATATCGTCACCGGCCTGCTCTTCATCGCCGCGATGTTTTTCACCCCGCTCTACGAGATCGTGCCGATCGAGGCCGCCGCGCCGGTGCTGGTCATCGTTGGTGCCCTCATGATGATGCAGGTCAGCGAGATCGACTGGACTAAGTTCCACATCGCTCTGCCGTCCTTCCTCACCATCGTGGCTATGCCGTTCACGTACTCCATCGCCGACGGCATCGGCATCGGCTTCATCACCTTCGCACTGTTCTCTGTCTTCGCCGGCAAGGCGAAGGACGTGCACTGGTTGATGTGGCTGATCTCCGCGCTCTTCGTGGTGTTCTTCGCCATGGACCCGATCATGTCTGCCATTTCCTAACCGCCATGATTCACATCACCGATCCTGCCGATCCGCGTCTCGACGATGTCCGTGACCTCAAAACCATGGACAACGCGAAAGGCCTCGTCTTCGGGGAGGGACCGCTCGTCGGCGGGCGCGTGATCGATTCGCGCTACCCGCTGCGCTGCGTCGTCGGCTTTGAGAAAAAGCTCAACACATTCCTCGCCCAGCGCGAGGAAGAAGGCTTGCCGCCTATCGACGTCCCCGTCTACGTGGTCACCCGCGAGCTGCTCGCCGAGGTCGCTGGGTACGACATGCACCGCGGAATCATCGCGGTGGCGGACCGCGCGCCGGAACGCGACGTCGATAAGCTCCTTGATTCACGCACCCTTGTCGTGCTCGAAGGCGTCGGTGATCACGAGAATATCGGCGCGATCTTCCGCAATGCCGCAGGAATGGGCGTCGACGGCGTGCTGCTCGGCGCCGGCACGGCAGATCCGCTGTACCGCCGCAGCGTGCGCGTGTCTATGGGGCATGTGCTGCGCCTGCCGTTCGCGCACCTCGAGGGCACGGTGACCACCTGGCAGCGCTCGCTTGAGCAACTGCGCGAAGCGGGCTTCCGCCTAGTGTCGCTCACGCCCGACGACAAGGCCGAGCATCTCGCCAACGCGCTTATCGACGACACCGGCGCCCCCTATGAGAAAGTCGCCCTCCTCGTCGGCGGCGAGGGCCCCGGACTGACGGAGCACGCCATGCGTGCCACCGATATCCGCGCCCGCATCCCCATGGCGAACGGCACGGATTCGCTGAATGTGGCCACCTCCGCCGCAATCGCGTTCTACGAGCGCGACCGGTCGTTGAGCTTTCAGCGGTCCGAGTGACGGATCCGTTCCACCACGGCGTCCTTGAAGTCGCGCCAGCGGCGCTTCATGCCTCGTCCAATACGGCGGGCTGCCGCGGCTGAGGCATCGGCGAACTGAGCGAATTCGCCACCTTGCTCGTCGTCGGCGGTTTCCTCATAATCGTCGTAGTCCGCGCTCGGGCTCGAGAATTTCGCGGCGACTTCCGCGACATTTTTGGTCTCCGGTTTGCGAGGCTCCACCTTCGGTTCTGGGCGACCGTCGACGGCATAGCCCACCACATTGATATCGGGGCCGTCCGGGGAGACATCGACTCCGAGCCACGCGGTCTCCGCGGCGTGCATGAGATCCACTGGCTCGAAAGGCAGCGAAATACCGCCGATTTGTTCAGCACGCTCGCCCGCCCAATAGGGTGCCTCGAAAGGCTCAGGCAGGCCGAGATCCTCCATCAAAGCGGTGCGCGTGGCGCACAGACTGCGGGAGACCTCCTCACCGTGGAAGTGCGCGAAGCCGCCGAAACCAGCACCCTCGCCGGTGCCCTCAGCGAAGACGAACACATCATCCGCGGGGACTGCAGCGAGCAGGTCAGGGGAGATGTCCGAGAGCTTTCCGCAGTCCTCCACGAAAGTCTGCAGCACAGCCACGCCCGGATAACCGGCGATATAGAACTCTGCCTTTGATGGTTTCGTAGAGCGGTTCAACGGGAACTGCCCGATCGGCGTGATCGGCCACCGGGGATTGAGCTGGGACAAGAGTTTGCGGCCGAAGCCACGGTCGGCTTTCGGCTCCGCCTCGAGCACCGCCGCAGGGTTGGCGGTGCCGACGTACCAGAATGTCACCACTGCGGGATAGCTCATTGCGCGTTCCTACCCAGCTCTACTTCGGCCGCTTGGTGTTGGTGCGCACGCCCAAGAGCACGTCTTCCCAATGCGGGGTGACAGCCTTGCGGCGGCGCTTCTGCGGTTTCTCCTCCGGCTCCGGATTCTGGAGGAAATCACCTTCCGCGAACTCATTCGGCTGGGTCTGGGTGACGGACAGGTTCTCTTCTTCGTGCGGGATATTGTCCTGAGGGTACGCCTCGTCTTCCACGTACTCCGGCTCCGGCTCGTATGCCGTGTGCGCGGACAGGGAGCGTACCGGCTGGGCAAACGAGGGGTCGATGAGATCCGCTGCGACCGGGTCACGCGGCTCGGTGGTGGCGGGGCTGCCCATGGAGCGACGGAAGAACCATTCCGCGCTGTGCTCCTGCAAGCCGGCCTTCCACGTCACGCGCACGACCCACGGTTCGCCTGCTTCGCGCACGGCATCCCAGTGGGCCTCGGACAGGACATGGCCGCGCGCCGCGAAAGCGAGGGCGAGGACTTCGAAGAGCGTGTCCGGGGCAGTGCCGTCATCACGGACTGGGTGGGACTGTTTCGCGGCTTCCGCGACCTGCGCGCGCTCCAGCAGGACCGGGTGCGCGTACGGTTCGATGCGGCTTTCAGCCACGCCCATCTCCTCGGCCAGTGCGGCCGCGTCCGCGCCCGCACGGATGCGGGCCTGAATCTCATTCGGACGCATAGACAGGGGAGTGGCGAACAACGGATCCGGCTCGACCGGGGTGCGCACCGGCTCTGCGGGTTCTGCAGGCTCTGCGGGTTCCGTAGGCTCTGCTGGCTCTTCGGCTACTTCGGTCGTGTCGATCGTGTCGGGCGCTTCCGGTTCGTCGTCGCTGGAATAGACGGTGAAGGTGGGGCGCGACGGTTCGTCGACAAGCTCGGCATCGACGAGCTCGTACTCTTCGGCGGAATTATCGAAGGCGTCGGTGTAATCGCGCTCGGCGTCGAACAGGACGGGATCCGGCTCGCCGACCTCGCGGAGATCGGCGCGGGGGATGCGGAATCGCTCGCCGTCCTCGGTGCGCAGCACCCAGACGGTATCCGTCGATTCTTCTGCAACTACAAAGAGCTCGCGCATCCACAACTCCTTACACCGGTGTCATTCACTGACACACTTTAACCGATGAAAGGCCCTGAACCCGGTTACTTCGCGCCGACGCCCTGGCCGAGCATGAAGTCGATCGCGCCCGTCAGCTTGGTCACGTCCTCGGTGTCGATCGCCGGGAACATTCCGATGCGCAGCTGGTTGCGGCCCAGCTTGCGGTACGGCTCGGTGTCGATGATGCCGTTCGCGCGCAGTGCTTTGGCCAGCTCAGCTGCATCGATGGAATCGTCGAAATCGATGGTGCCCACGACGTACGAGCGCTTCTCGGCATCGGCGACGAATGGGGTCGCGTGCTCGTGGTTTTCCGCCCAGGAGTACAGGGCCTCGGAATTCGCGCGGGTGCGCTTGACCATGCCGTCCAGGCCGCCGTTGTCGTTCATCCACTTCACCTGGTCGGCGAGCATGAGCAGGGTGCCCACGGCCGGGGTGTTGTAGGTCTGGTTCTTGCGGGAATTGTCCACCGCCGTCTGCAGGTCCAAAAATGCCGGGATGAAGCGGCCGGACTCCTTGATCTTGGCGATGCGCTCGATCGCCGCGGGGCTCATCGCTGCCAACCACAGGCCGCCATCGGAGGCGAAGGACTTCTGCGGGGAGAAGTAATACGCATCAGTCTGGGAGATATCGACGGGCAGGCCGCCGGCGCCTGACGTTGCGTCGATAAGCACGAGCGCGTCGGTGTCCGGGCGGGTGACGGGCACCATCGTGCCTGTCGACGTCTCATTGTGCGCCCATGCCACGACGTCCGCATCAGTGCCGTCCAGTTCGCCAGGCTCCGGTGCGGTGCCCGCCTCGGACTCAACGATGGCCGGGTCCTCGAGCCACGGTGCCTGCTTGGATGCCTTAGCGAACTTGGAGGAGAACTCGCCGTAGGTGAGGTGCGCAGACTTGTTCTCGATCATGCCGAAAGTCGCCGCATCCCAGAACGCAGTCGCGCCACCCAGCGAAAGCACGATTTCGTAGCCATCCGGCAGGGAGAACAGCTCAGCCAGACCTTCACGGACATGGCCGACCAGGTTCTTGACCTCCGGTTGGCGGTGGGAGGTGCCCATCACCGCGGCTGCACCCTTGCTGAGCGCCTCGATCTGGGCCGGGCGCACCTTCGACGGGCCACAACCGAAGCGGCCGTCGCTGGGAGCGAACTCTGCGGGAAGTGCTGGGTAGTCGGTCATGGATGCCCCTTAACTATCGCTTTAAATCTTCTATTCCGTTCACAATAACTGAAACGGCACTCCCGTCAGGTGGAATTATGCGGCCGGATTGGCGGAGGGCTTTAGCTGTGGCAAGTCGTGTGCGGACAAAACAGTGTCGCGGTAATCACATCTGCTGATAGAGTTGTCTCATGTCAATTTCGGTGCATGCTTATGTGTGCAGCCTTCTTCCGCTTTATACGGAGATAGCGCTGTAGCCGGGCACGCACCGCCCAACGACTCTGCGAAAGGTTCACTGTGGCTTCTGAGAATCAGGACAAAGCGGTACTGCATTACCCCGGCGGCGAGTACGAGATGGACTTCATCCGTGCCTCCGAGGGCAACGACGGCTTCGTCCTAGGCAACCTCCTAGGCGAGACCGGCCTAGTCACCTTCGATCCGGGGTATGTCTCCACCGGTTCGACTGAGTCCAAGATCACCTATATCGACGGTGACGCAGGCATTCTGCGCTACCGCGGCTACGACATCGCCGACCTGGCGAACAAGGCCACCTTCAACGAGGTCTCCTACCTGCTCATCAACGGTGAGCTGCCGAAGGCGGACGAGCTGGAGAAGTTCAACTCCGAGATCCGCCACCACACCCTGCTGGACGAGGACTTCAAGGCCGCTTTCAACGTCTTCCCGCGCGATGCGCACCCGATGGCAGTGCTCGCTTCCTCGGTGAACATCCTCTCCGCCTACTACCAGGACCAGCTGGACCCGCTGAACGAAGAGCAGCTGGATAAGGCCACCGTGCGCCTGATGGCCAAGGTGCCGATGCTGGCGGCGTACGCCTACCGCGCTTCCCAGGGCAAGCCGTACATGTACCCGAACAACGCTCTGAACCCGCGCGAGAACTTCCTGCGCATGATGTTCGGTTACCCGACCGAGCCGTACGAGGTCGACCCGGTTGTGGTCAAGGCTCTGGACAAGCTGCTCATTCTGCACGCCGACCACGAGCAGAACTGCTCCACCTCCACGGTCCGCATGATCGGTTCTGCGCAGGCGAATATGTTCGTCTCCATCGCCGGCGGCATCAACGCACTGGCAGGTCCGCTGCACGGCGGTGCGAACCAGGCAGTGCTGGAGATGCTCGAGGACATCCAGAACAACAACGGCGGCGACGCGTCCGACTTCATGAACCGCGTGAAGAACAAGGAAAAGGGCGTTCGCCTGATGGGCTTCGGCCACCGCGTGTACAAGAACTACGACCCGCGCGCCGCGATCGTCAAGGAGTCCGCTCACGAGGTGCTGCAGCACTTGGGCGGCGACAGCCTGCTCGACCTGGCGATGGAGCTCGAGGAGATCGCCCTCAACGACGACTACTTCATCGAGCGCAAGCTGTACCCGAACGTGGACTTCTACACCGGCCTGATCTACCGCGCGATGGGCTTCCCGACGGACTTCTTCACCGTCTTGTTCGCCATCGGCCGCCTGCCGGGCTGGATCGCTCACTACCGCGAGCAGCTCGCGATGAACTCCAAGATCAACCGTCCGCGCCAGATTTACACCGGCGAGACGCAGCGCGAGTTCGTTCCGCGCGACCAGCGCTAACACGCTTTCAAGGCGGTGCGAAACTCGCCGCCTGCGCCCCAATGCGATTCCGCTGATTGAAGAAACCGGGCCTATAATGGGCCGGTAGTCTTTTCGGCGGGGTCGCATTTTCGTATGGAAGCCCAGCGCAGCCATGCGTGCAGCCCCGAATGTCAAGGAGAATCTTTTATGGACAAGCCGACCATCAACGTCTCGAATGAGCCGGCTCCGACTGACCTCGTGATCGAAGACATCGTCATCGGTGAGGGTGAGGAAGCACAAGCCGGCGGCATGGTCAAGGTCCACTACTTGGGCTGGTTTTACCAGACCGGCAAAAAATTCGACAGCACCTGGGACCGCGGCGGAGCAGCAGAATTCCCGCTCGCTGGCCTCATCGAAGGCTGGCAGGACGGCATCCCGGGCATGAAGGTCGGCGGCCGCCGCCAGCTGACCATTCCGCCGGAGAAGGGCTACGGCCCGGCAGGTGACATTCACCCGCTGTCCGGCCACACTCTCGTGTACGTCATCGACCTGCTCGATGTGAACTAAATGGCAGCCGCTGAGTTCTTTGAGCTGAACAGCGGTGCCTCCATGCCGCGGCTGGGGCTGGGCACGTACAAGCTCGACGGCCCCGCATCCGATACGGTCGCGCTCATCCGCCGGGCGATCGAGCTCGGTTACCGCCACTTCGACACAGCTTCCTTGTACGGCAACGAGGAAGCTGTGGGGCAAGCGCTTATCGACGCTATCCGCGCCGGCGACGTCACCCGCGAGGAACTCTTCGTCACCTCGAAGGTTTGGAACGACGATCAGCCCCGCGCGGCTGAGGCCTTCGGCGAATCCCTCAAGCGCCTGGGTCTCGACTATCTGGATCTGTTCATGGTGCACTGGCCGTGGCCGCAAAACGGCACATTTGTCGACGCCTACCGCGCGCTGATCGATGTCCGCGACCGCGGCGACCTCGTCTCCGCCGGTGTGGCGAGTTTCTACGAAGAGACCCTCGACGAGATCATCGATGCCACCGGCACCGCCCCTGCGGTCAACCAGGTGGAGCTCCATACCGGCTTCACGCAGCCCGAGCTGCGGGAGTACCACGCGAAGCACAGCATCCTCACCGAGGCCTGGGCTCCGCTGGGCAGGGGAGAGATCCTCAACGACCCCGCCATCACCGAGATCGCCGAGGCCCACGACGCCACCCCGGGCCAGATCGCACTGGCACACCTGCTGGCCCACGGCATCTCCGTCATCCCGAAGACGGCCAACCCGGAGCGTCTGGCGGAGAACTACGGCGCCCTTTCCGTCGCGCTCAGCGATCACGAGGTCGCCCGCCTCGGCCGCGTTCAGGGGCACCGCCAGTCCAAGGATCCGCGGCAATTCCCGGGTTAGGCATTCGCAGACAGCTGGGGTTAGCTTTGGCCTATGCCATTACTGACTACTTGATGAACTGCCGCGCGAATGCCGCGGCGTTCTTGAGGTCCTCCGGCTTGATATTGCGGGCGAAATTCTGCGCCTCCGAGGACATGCCCTGCGGAGTGGGGTTGGAGGAGAAGTCCGGCACCGAGGAGTTCTCCGGGATCCGGTAAGCGGGTGCAGGTCCAGGTGCCGGCTGAGGCTGCGGCTTCGCTGGCGCTGCCGGTGCTGGGGCAGGGGCACTGGCTCGGCCGGGCTGCCACTGGCCCCAATCGGTGGTGTAGACGTTGTTGATATCGCACAGGTGGCCCTCGATGTGCTTCTGCCACTTGGCTTTCTGGTGGATATTCGCGCGCGGGTGGAGCTTTCCACCGGAGCCCCAGTCGTGCTGCCAGAAGTAGGAGCCAATGCCATCCTCCACGCACCACTGGATGACGTTGTAGTTGCCGTACACGCCGGTCTTCAAACCGGCCGCAGACAATGCGGCCTGGAACGCGCGCAGGTACGGGCGGATCTGGTTGGTGTACTGCGTGCGCGTGGGGTTGTCGTCGATGGCGACGTAGATCGGTTTGCCGTTCGGGCCGCCGGCCGCACGGTGGAGTTGGATCGCCTGTGGGGCATGGATCGCGGCGCCGGCGGCACCCATCAGCCAGTCGGCGGTCTGGGCGCGGCCGAACTGGTAGACGGAGGCGGTGAACAGCCCATTGGCGGCGAAATCCCGGGTCTCAGCGATGCGCACCGGCTTTGCCTTCATCCAGCTCACGGAGTCGGGTCGTGGCTGGGAGACGTAGCGGACGGCACCCATGTGGCCAGCGGCCTTGATGGCGCGGCCGGACGGGATTCCGGCGGCGTAGTCGAGGACGGTGCCGATGGGTTGACGGTTCTGGGCGTCAGCGGACGGGATGCGGGAGACTCCGGCGGCGCCGGCGACGCCGAGGACGGCAAGGGCGGAGGCTCGGCTCAGGAAGCGGCGGCGGGAGAAATCGTTAGTAGTCACAAGCGAAACATTAGCAACATGAATAACAAGTGGCGAGCGCAAACGTTCGAGTCTCGATTTTCCACTTGTTTTCTCGATTGGAAAGTGTCATGCTTTCTCATGTGGAAAACAAGGGAGATGCAATGAATGTGACAGAGGTGAATGAACCGCTCGCGGCCGTCCGCGATATTGAGGCGCGCGCCGCGCAGGTGCCTGTCCCGTGGGGCATGGTGACTGCCGTGGGGCTGACCTTCGGTCTTGGTGTAGGCATCATGATGGCCGGATACGTATGGGGACTGCTTGTCATTCTCGTTTCGCTGGTTCTCATGATTGTGCTTGAGTCTGGCAGTAAGCGGACTGTCCGCACCGCGATGAAGCAGGACGTGCAGCACGAAGAGAATTCGTGGAGCTGGAAGCGGTTCCTGTCGTTCATGGTGCTCTACACGATCGCGTATATCGGAATGCAGGTCTACGCCGACCACTACCCGGACGGGAACACAACGGTCGGCATCGTCGTGGGAATCATTGCCGCCGCAGCGATGACCGCGGGCTACGGCCTGTCGTGGAGGAAGTACCATTGATCGACCCAGTCATTCATCCCCTCAACCGCCTGAAGATCTGTGCGGCGCTGCGCGCTGGCGGTGCGACGGAAGGCACGACGCGCCGCGAAATGAAGTTCTCGCGGCTGCGGGATATCACTGATCTGTCGGATGCAACCCTGTCCAAGCAACTCGGCGTCTTAGAGGAGCACGGCTACGTCTCCAGGTTCCGCGAATACGGGTCAACTCGTGCGAAAGACACGGTGTGGGTCACACTCACCAAGGCAGGGGAGAAGGCCCTCGAAGGCCATCTCGATGCGCTGAACCGATACGCTGAGCCGCATGACGAAACTGACCAAGACTCCTGAGGAGCTTCAGAAGGCGCTTGATTGCGCAGGCGCGAGCGGCGCCGTCTCGCTCGTCCCCACGATGGGCGCTCTTCATAGCGGCCATATCTCCCTTGTCCGCGAGGCTCAGAAGCTAGGCAATCCGGTGGTGGTGAGCATCTTCGTCAACCCTCTGCAGTTCGCGCCGGGGGAGGACCTCGACGCCTACCCGCGCACGCTCGAGGAAGACATCGCGAAGCTCGAGGCCGAGGGCGTCGAAGCGGTTTTCGCGCCGAGCGTATCGACGATGTACCCTCACGGCCCCCGCACCACGATCCACCCGGGGCCGCTCGGATCGGTGCTCGAAGGAACAACCCGCCCGACCCACTTCGCGGGTGTGCTCACCGTGGTGGCCAAGCTGTTCTGCCTCACCGGCGCCACCGACGCTTTCTTCGGCGAGAAGGACTACCAGCAGCTGGCTCTCATCCGTCAGATGGTCGAGGACCTGCACCTGCCGGTGCGTGTACACGGCTGCCCGATTATTCGCGAGGACAGCGGCCTCGCCTTGTCGTCGCGCAACCGCTACCTGAGCGATGAGGAGCGCCGCACTGCGCTGACGTTGTCCCGCGCTTTGGCGACGGGCAGCTATGACGAAGCCCTGGCGGTTCTCGAGTCCGCCGAGGGTATCGAGCTCGACTACCTTGCCGCGACCACGCCGGAGCTCGAAGAGCTTCCGGAGGGCTACACCGGCCCCGCGCGTCTGCTGGTCGCCGCGAAGGTGGGGCAGACCCGCCTGATCGACAACGTCGAAATTCAGGTCTAAGCGCTAGAATGTGTGCTCGGCCGCGGGGAATTCGCCCTCATGGACGGCGCGCTTGTAATCGGCGGCAGCTGCGCCGAGTGCCTCGCCGACCGCACCGAATTGGCGCACGAAACGCGCGCGGTGGCCGCCTGCCGGGAAATCGGCCAGATCGTGCCAGACCAGCACTTGCGCATCCGTGTCCGGGCCAGCGCCGATGCCGATGGTGGGAACAGGGCAATTGGCGGTGATCTCTTTGGCCAGCTGGGCCGGGACCATCTCGAAAACGACCATGTCCGCGCCAGCTTCGACGACTGCGTTGGTGTCGGCCCACAGCTGGTCGGCGCTGTCATCGCGGCCTTGGACCTTGAAGCCGCTCAAGTTGTCCACGGACTGCGGGGTGAAGCCCACATGGGCGCACACTGCGAGCCCGGCGTCTTTGAGCGCCTTGATGCGCGGGGCGATGCGGACCCCGCCTTCGAGCTTCACCATGTGGGCGCCGCTGCGGCGGATCATCTCCGTGGCGGTGCGCACACACTGCTCGTCGGAGGCCTCGTAGCTGCCGAAGGGGAGATCAGCCACGACGAGGGCATTGCCAGCACCGCGGACGACTGCGGCGGCGAGATAGGTCATCTCCTCGGCGGAGACCTGGTTGGTCGTCTCATAGCCGTAGACCACATTGGCGGCGGAGTCACCGACGAGCATGCACTCGATGCCCGCCTCGGCGAAGACGCGGGCGGTGGAATAGTCGTAAGCGGTGAGCATCGCCCACTTCTCGCCGTCGCGTTTTTTCTGCTTCAGGTCCGCGACCCGAACTTTCTTGGTGGGGGCCAGGTATCCAGTCATGCAGACAGTCTAGGCACGCGCCGAGGTGACGGCGTTGATAACGTCGGGATCTGCATTCTCGACATCGACCGCGACCGGGTCCATCGGACCCGCGTCTGTCGGAGTCTCGTGGCGGGGGAGACGCAGCACCGGGCACACGATCGGCACGCCAGCGTCGTTGATGATGCGCGCGGAAATGCCGTAGACGCGCTCGAGCAAATCCGGGGTCAATACTTCAGCCGGAGTGCCCTTGGCAATCGCTTGGCCATCCTTGATCACCAATAGCTCGTCGCAGAAACGGGCAGCCAAGTTCAGATCGTGCAGGGCGACGAGGGCCTGACGGTCGTCGCCGCGGACCTCGTCCTGGATGATCTGCAGCAGTTCCACCTGGTGGCGCAGATCGAGGGCGGAGGTGGGTTCGTCGAGAAGCATGATGCGCGGGGAGCGCACGAGCATCTGCGCGACGGCCACGAGCTGACGTTGGCCACCGGACATAGCTGAAATCATGCGGTCCGACAGCTTCGTGATGCCCAGGCGGTGCATGACCTCGGCGGTCGTCTGCAGTGCGTTGCCGTTGCCCTCGCCGCGGCGGCGCGCGGAGACCATGACGGATTCGAATGCGGTGAGCGTTGCGCGCGAGAGCATGTCCTGCGGCACATAGCCGACGGCTTGGACGCGTTCCTTGGCGCTCAGCGTACGGCCGTCGACGACGATGTCCGCGCTTCCCTCGGAGGGCTTATTGATACCGGCGAGGGTTTTCACGAGCGTCGATTTGCCGGCGCCGTTCGGGCCGATGAGGCCGGTGATCTTGCCGTCCTCGAGCGGGCCGAAGGTCATGTCGTCGATGATCGTCGTCCGGCCGTACCGCACGGTGAGATTCTTTGCGCTGATGGCCATGGGGGCTTAAGCACTCCTTCCACGCGAGCGGGTGAAGATGAGGAACACGAAGAACGGTACGCCGACAAGGGCGGTGATGATACCGAGGGGGATAGCCACACCGGGGATGATTGACAAGGACACGGCGTACGCGAGGCTCATGAGCATTGCGCCGGCAGCAGCTGCGCCCGGGAGGAAGAATTTCTGGTCCTCGCCAACGATCATGCGCGCAATGTGTGGGCCGACCAAGCCGATGAAGCCGATGATGCCAGTGAAGGCAACAGACGCGGCCGCCAAAAGTGATGCGACCAACAAGGTGGTCACGCGCAGGCGTTGGACGTTGATGCCCATCGCGGCGGCGCGGTCGTCGCCGAGGCGCAGAGCAGTGAGGCGCCACGAATTGACGGCGCAGAAGGGGATCGCCAGTGCTAGGACAACTGCGATCACGATATTCGCGGTCCAGGACGCGCGCTGCATGGAGCCCATCGTCCAGAACACGATCTGCTGCAGTGCCTCATTGGAAGCCACATACTGCAGCAAGGAGAGCACTGCCTGGAAGAAGAAGGACAGGGCGATGCCGAGCAGGATCATCGATTCCGCGCTCGCACCGCGCCAGATCGCCGCGCCCGCGATGATCAGCACCGCGAA
Source organism: Corynebacterium sp. p3-SID1194 (assembly GCF_025144155.1). Lineage (NCBI taxonomy): Bacteria > Bacillati > Actinomycetota > Actinomycetes > Mycobacteriales > Corynebacteriaceae > Corynebacterium > Corynebacterium sp. p3-SID1194. The sequence goes on along the minus strand of NZ_JALXWY010000021.1, from coordinate 2,771 downwards.
CAGGGCAGACAGCGCCGCGGTGAGCGCGAGGTTGAGTTGCGCATTCAGGATGAGCGTCCAGCCCATCACGATGGACACCGCCGCGCCGAGAGCAGCCGCGGCTGAGATGCCGAGGGTGAACGGTTCCGCCAGTGGGTTGTCCAAGATCGTCTGCATTTGCGCGCCGGACAGCCCCAATGACGCGCCGACGAGCACCGCCATCACCGCCGCCGGGAGGCGGAGAGTGCGTACAACGGTCTCAGTCTGCTGGTCGACGGAATCGGGGTCGAAGACGGCGCGGAAGACGTCGCTAAGCGAAAGATCGATGGGCCCAACGACCACCGCCACGAGAAAACTGGCGATCGCACCGAGGATAAGAAGAGCAATTGCGATTGCTTTACGACGGCCACGGCGACGGTAGTTTTCAATCGCACGGTCCGGTGAATCCTTCTCGTAGTCGGTGTCGGGCGCTACGCGTGTGGTCATTGAGCTCTTTTCTTATCGCTTATTTTGCTTCGTATCCGTCGAGGAAGAAGGTGCCGCTGTAATCGATCGGCATCCACTCGGCGTGGAAGCTCTCGAAGTCCTTCGCCGGATCCGTGTCCTCGAATTCTTCGGGGTGGAGCCACTTGGCGAATGCCTCGAGAGCGAACACGTTGTACGGGCTGTCGTAGAACTGATGGTAGACGGCGAAGAAATCGCCCTCCTTAGGGGCCGTCAGTTGCTCCACACCCGGGGTCTTGAGCGGACCGCCGAAGGAATCGCGTGCCGCTGCCTCGTCAGCCTGGTACCCCAGCTCGACGTGGCTGAAGGCGTCGGTCTTCTGCGGGTCACGCGCCCACTCACCACCGGAAACGATGAGCTTGTCCGGATTGACCTCCACGAGCTTCTCGACGGTGATCTCTGTTTCGTCGGTGCCGAGAATCTCCGGGCCGATATTATGGCCGCCTGCCGCGTCGACGAGCTTGCCCAGGTTGGCGTCGCCCGCGATGGCGCAGCAATCCTTGAAACCGGCTGCCATCCACACAGCGGTGTTCGGCTTCTCCGTCGTCTTTGCCACGCGGTCGGTGATGTCGGCGACCTTGTCGGACCAGAACTTGTTGTAGCTTTCTGCGCGATCGGACTTGCCGAAGAGATCTCCGAAGAGCTTCATGGACACCTCGGTGTTGTTCAGCGGGTCCTGTCGGAAGTCAGTGAACACGTACTTCAGGCCCACAGCGTCCATATCAGCCAAAAAGCCGTTCTGCTCCGCGACCTTCTTCTGGTCCAGCGTCATGACAACCACATCCGGCTTCTGCGCCAAGAGGTTCTCCACGGTCACATCGCCCTTCTGCAGCGAACCGATCTGTGGCAGGTCCTTGGCCTCCGGGAATTTCTCCAAGACCTTTTCGCGCATCGCCGGCGCCGCCTTTTCGAAGTCATCGCCGTACGCGACGACCTTCTCAAACGGATTGTCCTGCAGGATCGAGGTAGCGAAAATGCCGCGACCTTCGCCGAGCAGAATACGCTCCGGCTGCTTGTCGAAGTCGACGGTGCGTCCCGCCGCGTCGGTGACGGTCAGAACTGCCTCGCCATTTTTCTCGTCCCCATTGGAACCTGCGGCGTCACTGCCGCTCGAGTCGGACGAGCAGCCGGCGAGACCGAGCACTGCGATGAACGAAAACAGCAGCGCTGCGAGTGTGCGTGGAAACTTCACGATCCACCTTTCAAAATAAGTAAGCCTATGCTTAGTTTCAGGTAACCCTTTGAATGGTAAGGCATGCCTAATTAGAAAACAAGATTGTGTCCTAATTCGATTTGTGGGGCGATTTCCTCGGACAATGGGTTTTGGGCGACTAGCATTGGGGGCCATGACGCATAGGACTCTGCCTTTCTCCCGCAGCCTAAAAGCTCTCGGTGCGACTACCGCTATCGCCGTACTCATGACCGTTGCTGGCTGCAGCCCGGATAATCAGTCGGAATCGCCCACGTCCGCGCCGGCGGAAGACAGCTCGGTTTCAACCTCTCGGGCGGAGGATGGGAAAGCAAGGAATGAGGAGGACTCCAAATCCGAGGCCTCCACGAACCTCAACATGTCCCAATTGCTGGAGGGGGTTACGTACAAGGAGCAGCCGGTGGCTGTGCGCACGCCAGCTGAAATCGAAGACTTCGTCCAGATGGAGCGAGATGCGATTGCGGATAATGCCGTCGACAATATGAAGACGGATCCGCCGGAGTGCAAGGAGTTGTCTCGGGCCGCTTATGACAAAGTCGAGCCGGACAAGAAGACGCCTGAATCCTACGCGATGGCCGACTTGGGGATCGATCAGTTCACAATTATGGCGTACCGCGCCGACATTGCGTACGACCCTTTCGCCGCGGATGTCCACGACCCCGAGAACTGCAACGAGTTCACGCAAGAAATGCCCGGGTACTCGCAGCACGTCACTAGGGAGGATCTCCCGTTCGAGGCCGATGCAGACAAAGGGAGCGCAACGTTGCAGACTTCCGCGATAAGCGATGGCACTGTATCCAAGCTGTACAACGTCACGGCAGTGAAGGACGGGAACGTCATCCATGTCGTCATCACCGATGACTCGGAGGAATCCATCCAGGCCGCCAACGAAACGCTTGATCAGATTCTGGAGCGGCTCTAGGACGTCTTCGCCGGGGTACGCGCAGTTCGGGGCGTTTCTTTCATGCCGTGAACGCGGTGCGGTAACGTAACTTCTCGTTGCCCTAGTAGCTCAGTGGATAGAGCACGGCTCTCCTAAAGCCGGTGTCGGAGGTTCGATTCCTCTCTGGGGCGCCAT
>NZ_JALXWY010000020.1:0-34590 GCF_025144155.1 Corynebacterium sp. p3-SID1194 | reverse complement strand
TGTTGAAGGGAAAACGCGCTGAACTGGTCTTATAAGCGCGGCGGAATGTGGCGAATGTAAACAGATTCACCGGTTGGTCTCGGCCAACCATTCAGGGTGACGCGTTTATGGCTTCAAAGAGCTGTCGGGGCAGTGCCGTCGATGAAGACGAAGCGGTGGGTGTCGCCGCGCATTTGCTCGAGGGCGGCGCGGACGCCGGCTGCGGTGCCGGATGAGGGCTGGTTCATGTGCGCGAGGACGATCGCACCGTCGGGGGCGTCCATGATCGCTGCGGCGACTTGATTCGCGGGGGAGGTGGCGCCGTAGTCGGCGTTGACAGTGAAGCCGGCGATTTTCACTCCGCGGTCCCGGGCTATTTCTAGCGCGACATCGTCGTAGTGGGCGGTGCCGGAGCGGAACCAGTCGGACTCGACGCCGTAGGTGCGCAGCAATTCGCGGTTGTCCTCTATTTCAGCGATCGCCGCGGCAGGATCCGCAGTGCCGGCAATTCCATAGGCGGATTGGCCTGTCACAGATAAAGGAGCATGCAGGGTGCCGTGGGAGTGGATGAGGAAGAGGGGGTCGTCGATAAGCGATTGCGTTTCGTGCGGGTGAACGTCGATCCAGCGCGAATTTAGGAAGAGCGTCGCGGGGACGCTGAATTCGCGGAGCGTATCGACGAGCCCCTGGTCCACCCCTGAACCCGTCGGCCCGCCGCATGCGTCGAATGTGAGGGCGACGGTCGTCGTGCCGGGTGTGGTGGGGACGTTGTCGGTGATGCCGTCCATGTGAAGGCCGAATTCGCGCGGGACGCGGCCTTCGTAATGTTCCGCCGGCGGTGGGGGAGGGGCAGTGGTCGTTGTGGTGCTGCTGCCGGGCTGTGTGCCCGTGGTTGTTTCGCTGGTCGTGCTTGAGTGTTCCTCGCGCTGCTGTGTGCAGCCGGCGAGTAAGGCTGAGCCAGCGACGGCGAGTGCGCCGGTGAGGAATTGGGCACGGGTGAGGTGGTGGTCCACGCGTCGTATATTTCCGTGCCGGGCGTGCGGCCGCAACAGGAGCAAACCTTGGTGAAACCTGGCCACCCGTGGGTGCCCAGGGAGTTTTGCACACAGGAGTGACAGGCGTAACGTCATAAAAGCCTTCAGGGGCATTAGCTCAGTTGGTAGAGCGTCGCGTTCGCAATGCGAAGGTCAGGGGTTCGATTCCCCTATGCTCCACAAAGAAAAATGCCTTATCATGCCTTTTGCATGCTTTCCGGGCCCGTTCTTGGCGACGGGCCCGGTTCCCCCCAACGGCGGCTCCAGCTTCTGCTGTTTGTGCACAGGAATTCTGCGCTTCGAGGGATTCGCAGAACAAAGGCTGTTTTTCGTCGATAAGCGGAAGCCCTTAAGAACCTGGAAACCACCCTGGTATACCCTTAAAGGCGTGACACGGGGCGCCTTCGACGAAGGCTGAGATGACACCCGTTGAACCTGATCCAGTTAGTACTGGCGGAGGGATGGTCGCGAAGAATGCATGCACCTATGCCTCCGCCCGGAGAAAGGCCGAGGTAAATGGGCATTAGCAAGAAAATCGCCGTTTTTCTGACCGCGTTGGCATCGACGATGATGCTTGCGGCGTGCGGTGGCGGCGCTGATGATTCGGACGGCATGACTAAGGTCCGTTTCGCACTCGACTGGACCCCGAACACGAACCACACGGGCCTGTACGTGGCCATGAATAAGGGCTACTTCAAGGAAGCGGGCCTGGACGTGGAGGTCGTGCCGTACAACGACAGCAACCCGATCCTGCTGACGGACTCCGGCAATGCAGAGTTCGCCGTCGACACGCAAGACCGCATGACGATGGCCAAGGCGGCCGGCGCAGATGTGCGTTCCGTTCTGGCGGTCGAGCAGACGTGGACCACCGAAGTCAGCGTCCTGGCTGAGCGCAACGACATCAAGAGCCCGGCCGACCTGGACGGAAAGACGTTCGGCGGCTTCGGCTCCCCGTCGGATCACGCGATTTTGAAGGGCGTCATCCGCGGCGCCGGCGGCAAGGGCGAATTCGAGGAAGTCACCCTGGGTACCTCCGCATACGAGGCGCTGTACAACCACGACGTCGACTTCACCGTCCCGTACGTCGCGTGGGAAGGCATCGAGGCCGCCGACCGCGGCGTCGAGCTGAAGAATTTCGCTTACACCGACTACGGCTTCCCGGACTGCTACCAGATGCTCGTCGTGGGCGGCAATAAGTGGATGGAGGAGCACCCGGAGGAGACCAAGAAGTTCGTCCGGGCCATCCAGCGCGGCTACCAGGACGCCGTGGATAACCCGGACGAGGCGGCGGAGATCCTGCAGAAGGAGAACCCGGAGATCCTCACCGACCTCGAGTTTTTGAAGAAGAGCCAGCGCATGCTCTCCGAGCAGTACATGCTCGACGAGAACGGCAAGTTCGGTCACCAGACCGAGAAGCACTGGGCGGACCTGGGCCAGTTCCTCTTCGACAACGAGCTGCTTGTCGACGAGGCGAATAACCCCTTGAGCGAGGCCCCGGACTGGAATACTTATTTCACTAATGAGTACATCTCCGAGTAGTCCCGCCGCCGGCGGCGCCCGCGGGCTGAGCAGCAACCTCTGGGTGCCGCTGCTCTTCGTGCTCGCCGGCCTCGCTGTATGGGAGGCGGCCGTGCGCGCCACGGGAGTGCGTCCGCAGGTGCTGCCGGCACCGTCGCAGGTCGCGCGCTCTGGGTGGGCGCAGCGCGAAATCCTGGGCACACACGCACTGGCGACCTTGCAGGTCACGCTCATCGGCTTCGCGTTGTCGCTGGTGTGCGCGTGGATCATCGCCATCGCGATCGATTTCTCCCCGACGCTCAAGCGTGGATTGACCCCGCTGCTGGTGGCGTCACAGACGATCCCGGTGGTGGCCATCGCCCCGCTGATGATCATCTGGTTCGGCTTTGGCCTGCTGCCGAAGACGCTGGTGGTCGCACTTGTGACCTTCTTTCCCATCTCCATCGGCCTGATCGAAGGCTTCGCCCGCACCGACCGCGAGGCATCGAACCTGCTGCGCAGCATGGGGGCGTCGAAATGGCGCGAGTTCTGGATGGTGCGCCTGCCGTCGGCCATGCCTGAATTCTTCACCGCGCTGCGTATCGGCATCACGTACGCGGTCACCGGCGCAATCTTTGCCGAATACGTCGGCGCGAAGAAGGGCCTGGGCATCTACATGAGCGTGCAGAAGAATGCCTTCCGCACCGACCTCGTGCTCGCCGCGGTGGTGGTCACGGCCATCATCAGCGTGGCTTTGTACCTGTCCACCTACCTCATCGAGCGTGCGGTGATTCCGTGGCACATCAAGGAAAGGAAGGCCGAGCGTGCTTGAGCTTAAGCAGATCAGCCGCGCATTCGGCGACCGCCAGGTGCTCGACGGCGTGAGCTTCGACGTCGCGCCCGGCGAGTTCGTTTCGCTCATCGGCCCGTCCGGCGCGGGCAAGTCGACGCTGTTCAACATCATCGCAGGGCTGGACAAGCCAGACTCGGGCGAGCTGCGTTTCGACGGCACCACCGCCTACATGCCCCAAAAAGACCTGCTCTTTCCGTGGCGCACCATTGAAGCGAACGCCGCGCTCGGCCTCGAAGTCCAGGGCGTGCCCAAAAAGGAAGCACGGGCCCGCGCGCGTGAATGGTTCCCGCAATTCGGCCTCGAGGGATTCGAAAAGGCCCTGCCGTTCCAGCTTTCCGGCGGCATGCGCCAACGCGCCGCGCTTTTGCGCACCGTTGTGCAGGAAAAGAGCACATTGCTTCTCGACGAGCCGTTCGGCGCCCTCGACTCCCTCACCCGCTCCGAATTGCAAACGTGGCTGCAGGGCATGTGGGCCGAGCACGACTGGACCGCGATGCTGATCACCCACGACGTGCGCGAGGCGATCATGCTCTCCGACCGGATTGTCGTGCTCAACCCCCGCCCGACCAGCGTCCGCGAGATCATCGACGTGAACCTGCCGCGGCCCCGCGGAACTGAGGTGCTCAGCTCGCCTGAGTTCGGCGAGCTGGAGCGCCGTATCCTGGAGCACTTGCAGCGGCACTAGAGCGCTAGGCACTGGCACTAGACGTCGAGTTCGGGGTGGATGTCCTTTTCCATGAGCACGCGCTCCTTCCAGAAGCCAAGCATGGCTAGCAAGAAGGACGCCACGCCCAGGGCACCGAGGACTGCAGTGGCGACTCCCACGCGGTTGTCGCCCGGCAGGGTGCCGAACAGCGTGTGGCGCATCAGGTCGACGGAGAAGCGCATCGGGTCCCAGGAGTGGACCCACTGGATGAAGTCCGGCTGCACCTCCGGCGGGTACAGGCCGTTAGAGGCCACGAGCTGCAGGGACATGAGCACCATCGTGATCAAGCGGCCCACTGATGGGCCGAAGAGCGAGTAGATCGCCAGGATCGCGGTGTTGAACACAGCGGCGATGAAGCCCAGCGCCAGCAGCATCTGGATCGGGTGCTGCGGATTCACGTCCAAGACGAAGTGCTGCACGACCCACAGGTTGAAGGCCTGCACCAAGCCGACCAGGACGGCGGGGATCCAGGAACCCATGACGACACGCGCCGGGTTGGTGCCCGAATCGATGGCGCGGCGGGAGATCGGGTTGAAGATCATGAAGAGGATCAGGCCGCCGAACCACAGGGACAGTGACAGGAAGAAGGGGGACAGGCCCTGGCCGAAAGTGGTCAGGGAGTCGCCGGTGTTCTGCAGGCGGACGGGGGCGCCAGCGACATCGGAGGCCTCATCGAGCTTGCTGCCCTCGAAGCTGGGCACCTGATCCGCGCCCTCAGTGATCTTCAGGGCCAATTCGCCGGAACCGTCGTCGAGCTGGACCAGGCCGTCGTTAAGCTCATCCATGCCCACGACGAGCTGCTCGGATCCGTCGGCGAGCTGGGTGGTGCCGTCGGCGAGTGTGCGTGCGCCGACGACGAGCTTGGACGTGCCGTCCGTCAGCTGTGCGGTGCCAGCGACGAGCTGGCCGGAGCCGTCGTGCAGCAGGTGCAGCGCGTCGGAGAGACGTTGCGCGCCGTCGGCCGCGTCGTTGATGCCGGTGACGAACTGGGCAGCCGGGTTGTTCAGCTCGTCCGCGAGCTGGGCCGCGCCGTCACGCAATTCCTTGAGCTGGTCGATCGTGGCCGGGTCCAGTGCGGTGTCGATCATCTGCTGGGTCTCCGGGTCCACCACGGAGATGCCCGCCTCGTCTTGCACCTGGCGCAGGCGGTCCACCAGATCGCGCGCCGCCGGGCCGCCGACATTCTCCAGGTCCGAAATGGCCTGGTCGATCGAGGAGTTGAGGCGGTCATTCGCCGCCTGGATCTCCTCCAGCGTGTCGCCGATGCCTGTCACCTTGTCCACGCCGGCGGACACGGCGGCGGCGCCGGCACCGAGGGTGTTCACGCCGTCGCGCAGGCGGCCCATGCCGTCGGCGAGCTCGTCGGCACCGTCGGAAGCCTCGCCCAGACCGTCGTTCAGGCGGTTGGCGCCGTCGTCGAGGTCGTGCGCGCCGTCGTCAAGCTGCTCGATGCCGTCGACGAGCTCCGGCGTCTTGTCCTTGGCCTGCTGCAGACCGTCGTTGAGCTGGCCCGCGCCGTCGCCGAGTTTCTCGCCGCCGTCTTTGGCTTCGCCCGCGCCGTCGTGGAGCTGGTCCGCGCCGTCCGCGGCTTGGTCCATGCCGTCGCCGATGGTGTTGAAGCCCATGAAAAGCTGCCGCGAGATCTGCTCGCCGACCGTTTCGCCGATCACCGACGTCATCACGCGCGTGACCTGGTTGCCCAGCATCGTCGGGATGAAACCGTTGGTGTTGTTGAGCGTGACGTTGATCTTCGCGGGGTGCGGATTGTCCGAATTCACGCTGACGGACGCCTCGGAGAAGTCCTTCGGAATCTCCACGCCCAGGTAATACTTACCCTCCGCGATGCCCTGGCGGGCATCCTGCGCGCTGACCTCGACGAAGTTCATCGGCTCTATTTCGAGCAGTTTCTCCACCACTTGGTCGCCGGCGTGAATCTCCTCCCCGTCGGGCCCCTCGGCACCTTCGTCGGAATTGACCAGCGCCACCGGAATCTTATTCAGGTTGCCCAGCGGGTCCCAGTAACTCCACACGAACAAGCCGCCGAACAGCAGCGGCAGCAACATGACGGCGATGAGCGCCAGGGGCGGCAGCTTGCCGTTCAAGAGCTTGCGGAAGTGCGAGCCGATGTGAAGTCCGGAAATCATCGGGAGACCTCCTCAATCTCTTCGGTGTCGGCTGGTTTGTCTTTGCTCCACGGGTCCTCGGCCGCGGCGGCGGCGAGAGCGGAGTCTTCATCGAGCTCGGCATCCGGGGCGGGCCCGGCACCGTAGCGCAGGTCGATGATGTGGTCGACGTGGCCTTCCTCGTAGTCGTTGACGGTGGTGGCCAGCACCGGTACCTGCTGCGAGAGAGTGGCCAGGTCCTCGATGACCTCGTTGCGCAGCTTCAGGCTGCGGATCTGGTCCAGGTCGTCGACGATGACTAGGTCCGCGTCCGGCCGTGCGATGAGCGCCAGCATGACGCGGAGGCGGAAACGGTCCTCCACGTTGAGCGTGCCCACGTCCAGCGACGGCTCCAGGTGCGTCAGGCCGAGCGGTTCCAGCCACGGCTCCACCTTCGGGTGGTTGAGAATGTCGCGGCGGACCGGGATGAAGAACATCTGGCTCCACGCCACCTGCTCGCGGATGAACTCGCGGACATCCACCTGGCGCTCGAGGCTGTCGATCAGTTCCACGCCGGCCAGCGCGACGCGCTTGAAACGCTGGCGCGGCGAGGTCGACTCGCCGCCCAGAAGCACCTCGCCGCCTTTGGGGCGGTAGCGGCCGGCCAGCGCCATATTGCGGGTCGACGCACCGGACTCACGCTCCGCGATCAGGAGCGTGAGCCCTTCATATACGTCGAAGCTCAATGGCGCGTCCCCGCGGCGAACAACGAGGTCACGGGCGCTGATAATTGGTTCCACTGGGGTACCCCTCGGTTAAGTGGAGGTTAGACTATCGTTTATTCCTAGCGTATGGTCCCCTTTGACGGGCAATTAGTCAAGGCGGAGGCCATGAGATCAGACGCGAAAATCAGGCGCGAGCGCATCATCGACGCTGCTTGCGACCTCTTGCGCACGACGCCTGAATCTTTGGTTACGTTGGAAAGTGTAGCGGCGCGCGCCGACGTCGGCATCGCCACGTTATACCGCAATTTCCCCACCCGCTCCGATCTCGACGTCGCCTGCGGCTTGCGGTTGCTGAGCATCTTGGGGGAGAGGATCGAGAAAACACGCACGCTTTTCGACGCTGACCCTAAAACCCACTGGGACCACTTCGTCTGGGGCCTCCTCGACTACGGAGTCGGGCCTTTAGTCAACGCCATCACCGCCGACCACTGGCACGATGACCCCGAATTGGCTGCCAAGCGCGAAGAAACCATCGAGGCTTTCCAATCCGTTCTGGATATGGCAGCTCCCGCTGGTCTCGTCCCGGCGGACATGAAGCCACTCGATTTCGCCGCTGAGGTCTTCGTCGTCACTAGGCCGCTGGACGGGAAACTGGTCCAGCATGCTCCCGAAGTGCAGCGCCGTCTGCTCGGCCGCCTGCTCACCGCTTGGCGGCACGAGAGTTAGCGCTTTGCTTCCAGAGGTTTAGCGGGGGTCGGTAGTTCCGGCTCCACGCTGATCGTCGTCAAGCGTGTCCAGCGTGGACAGCTGCTCGTCGATGGAGGTGAGCAGCTCCTCGTCGCGCTCGGCCGGCTCCTCGCTCAGCGGGCCGTGGTCGGCGGCCGTTTTGCTCGTGGTCACCGTGGTCACGCGGGTGGAACCCATTGTGGGCGGCTGGGTGCGCTGGACGTTCGGCTTCGTCGTCGTGGGCGCGGTGTTTTTCTTGGTCTTCTTGGCCGCGGCGGGGGAATCCGTGCCGAAGAGGAAGTAGTAGACGCCGCCAGCAACCGCCGCGAGCAGAGCCAGAATCAGAGCGCCGAGAGCGATGCCGCCCTTCTTCTTTTTCTTGGCGGACTTCTTCTGCTTCTTCAGAGCCTTCTCCAGCTCCTTCTTCTCTTTCTTATCCAACTGGTCTGCCTCGAACAGAGCGCGGCGGCGGTCCAGGCGCGCGTGTGCTGCGCGGGTGATGTCGCCGGCCTGCAGGCGGGCATCGCTGTAATTGGAGGTGTCCTCTTCCTCGGCGTTCGTGCCTTCACCCTCGCCGCCACGGGCCATGATGCGGACGGCCTCGTACACGTCGCGCTTCTGCTCGTTATTCAGCTCGCGGTAACGGTTGAACAGGGTGCCAGCCACCTTGGAGGCGAGGCGGATATTGCGGAGATTCATGTGCGTTCAGGCCTTTCTTCTTTGCTCGGGTCGGTGTCGTGCAGGGCTGTGGTGCCACCCACAGTAGTGAAGTGAGCGCCGGCTGGCGCGGGCTTTCGGCGGTACGTGATCACCCCCCCCACCGCTTGGTCCGCCACTGCACGCAAAAAGTGGACAGCTCGGTTCATTCGCGGCGAATTTTTGGCTTTTATATTCACGGACCGGAGCGCTGTGAGCTGCAGAAATAGGGCATGAAATAGCGCAAGTGATTGAACCTTCAAACGAGCCCGGGTTACATTCCAACCAGTTTCCAAGTGCTGAGCCCAGCCAATCCATGAAACCGACGAGACGAAAGGACTCCTTCGTTGACTGAAGGACACTTTTCGTCGAGGCTGTCGGCGTCTGCGCCCTTGGACCACCTCGACGAAGCACCCGATACCGGTGCCCGCACCGCTGTGAAGCGGCAGCAGAGGACCGCCCTGAGCTTCGAGCTCATCCCGCCCCGCCACGACGCGGACGAAGCGAAGCTCAACGAGCTCATCGCCGGGCTCGCCGACTACAACCCGGACTACGTCGCAGTGACCAGCTCCCGACGCTCCGGCTGGCTCGAAGGCACCGCCGACTTCATCTCCCGGCTCAACGAATCCACCAACCTGCGCACCATCGCGCACCTGGCGTGCACCGCTGGCCCCGTCGACGAGCTCGCCGACTGGATCCGCACCCTGATCGACTCCGGCGTCCGCGGCTTCCTCGCCTTGCGCGGCGACCTCCCGGAAGGGGAGACCAGCCTGCCGGAGGGCTACCTCCAGCACGCCACCGAACTGCTCTCCCTCATCCGGGAGATTGAGGACGAGAACGCCTACCGCCTTGCCGCGGGCAAACTCGCCCTTTCGGTCGCGTGCTACCCGTCCGGCCACGCCGAATCGCCCACGCCCGACCTGGACTTGGACGTCCTGCTTTCGAAGCAGCGGCTCGGCGCGGACTTCGCCATCACGCAGCTGTTCTTCGAGGCAGACGACTACCTGCGCTTCGCCGAGCAGTCGCGGATGGCGGGCGTGCGCATCCCCCTGATCCCCGGCATCATGCCTATGACAAGCCTGAAGCGGGCACAGCGCATGGGCGTGCTGTCGGGGATCGAGGTGCCGCAGCGTGTCGTCGATAAGCTCTCGGCGGCGCGCGACCCCGACGAAGAGTACGAGGTGGGCATGCAGCTCACCGCGGAACTCGCGGGCACGCTTCTCGACGCCGGCGTCGGCGGCCTGCACATCTACACCCACAACAACCTGGCGGTGACGCAAGACCTGCTGTCGCGGCTCGGAATAGAACCCAAATAACAAACCCCAAGGAGTAACAGTGAGCACTTTCCCTAAGGCCACGATCGAGGGCTACCCGCGCATCGGCGCGAACCGCGAGCTCAAGCGCGCGCTGGAGTCCTACTGGGCTGGGCGTATCGACGCCGAGACCTTCCGCACCACCACCCGTGCGCTGCGCATTGACACCTACAACCACCTGCGCGACCTCGGCTTGGACGAGGATTACGCGATTCCGGCAGATGTCGCCTACTACGACCAGGTGCTCGAGACCGGCCTGACCGTCGGCCTGATCGCCGGCGGCACCGACCTCGACGAGGAATTCGCCCTCGCCCGCGGCAACGACACCCGCGTGCCGCTCGAGATGACCAAGTGGTTCGACACCAACTACCACTACCTCGTGCCCGAGGTTTCCGCTGGCCAGGACATCACCCCGGCGCCGGAGCGCATCGTTCGTCTCGTCGAGGAAGCCCGCGAAGCAGGCCACAAGGTCCGCCCGGCACTCGTCGGCCCGGTCACCCTTCTCGCCCTGTCCAAGCCGGTCGAGTGGTCCCTGCTGGACAAGCTTGTCGACGCCTACGCCGCCGTCTTCGCCGCCCTCAAGGACGCCGGTGTCGAGTGGGTGCAGGTCGCCGAGCCTGCCTTGGTCGCCGACCTGTCCACCCCGGATGCCGAGCTGGCGAAGTACACCGAGCAGGCATGGTCCAAGCTCCTGGCTTCCGACAACCGCCCGAACGTGTACGTGACCACCCCGTACGGTTCCGCCCGCGAGGGCCTGAACGCCCTGGCTGCCGTTGCGCCGGAGGCCGTCCACGTCGACCTGTCCCCGTGGACCCTCGACGCCGATGCCGACTACCCGGCACGCGTCGCTTCCGCTTTCGAGGGCAAGGACACCACTCTGGTCGCCGGCCTCATCGACGGCCGCAACGTCTGGGCCGCCAACCTGCGCGACAAGGTCGAGGTGTTGAACAAGCTCGGCGCCGCCAGCGTCTCCACCTCCACCTCCCTGCAGCACGTTCCGCACACCCTGAACGCCGAGAAGAACCTCCCGGTCGACGTCGCGCCGTGGTTGTCGTTTGCCGACGAGAAGATCGAGGAGATCACCGCTCTTGTCGCCGGCGAATCCGAGGCCCCGGAGGCATTCGGTCGCTCCGACCGCGCCGTGCGCACCCGCGCCGAGTCCACCCGCATCCACAACGCGGCTGTCACCGATCGTGTGGCTCAGCTGCCGGAAGGCGCCGTCCAGCGCCAGCCGGAATTTGCGGAGCGCCAGGAAGCGCAGAAGGCCCTCGGCCTGCCGCAGCTGCCGACCACGACGATCGGCTCCTTCCCGCAGACCACCGAAATCCGCAAGGCCCGCGCCGACCACCGCGCAGGCGAGCTCACCGACGAGCAGTACAACGAGGCACTCAAGACCGAGATCAAGCAGGTCATCGAACTGCAGGAACGCCTCGGCCTCGACGTGCTCGTCCACGGCGAGCCGGAGCGCAACGACATGGTCCAGTACTTCGCAGAGCTTCTCGACGGCTTCGTCGTCACCGAAAACGGCTGGGTCCAGTCCTACGGCTCCCGCTGCACCCGTCCGCCGATCGTCGTCGGCGACGTCTCCCGCCCGGAGGCCATGACCACCGAGTGGTCCGCTTTCGCGCAGTCCCTGTCCGAGCACCCGGTCAAGGGCATGCTCACCGGCCCGGTCACCATCCTGGCCTGGTCCTTCAAGCGTGACGACGTGCCCCTGTCCGTCTCCGCCGACCAGATCGGCGTCGCCCTCGCCGACGAGGTCGCCGACCTGGAGAAGGCCGGCATCAAGGTCATCCAGATCGACGAGCCTGCCCTGCGCGAGCTGCTCCCGCTGCGTGCCGACGACCGCCCGTCCTACCTCGACTGGGCCGTCCGCGCCTTCCGCCTCGTCGCCCTGGAGGCGCAGCCGACTACGCAGATCCACACTCACCTCTGCTACTCCGAGTTCGGCCAGATCATCGATGCCGTCGCCGGCCTGGACGCCGATGTCACCTCCATCGAGGCCGCCCGCTCCAAGATGGAGCTGCTCGAGGATATCGACGAGACCTTCCACGCCGAGATCGGCCCGGGTGTCTACGACATCCACTCCCCGCGCATCCCGTCCAAGGAGGAAATGGTCGAGCTCATCAAGGCCGCCCTGGACAACGTCCCCGCCGATCGCCTCTGGGTCAACCCGGACTGCGGCCTGAAGACGCGCGGCTACTCCGAGGTCGAGCCAGCCCTGGCCAACATGGTCGCTGCCCGCGACGAGGTCGTCGAAGGCCTCTAAGGTCTCAGCCCCTAAGCCTCCGAGGCTTACAACCACCTCGCGCCAGGTAAAAGACAGCTAGCCCCGGTCAGCCACGTCGGCTGCCGGGGTTAGTTCTGTGTTTTCGCGCGGTCCGGTTCGCTCTGGATCTAGATCCACTTTGGTCGGGCACCGGGCGCAAAACCCCAGGTCAGTTTTGCTTGCTGTGACAATGATTTCATCTATCTCCAGCGGTCATGTAGGTGGGCCAGCAAGAAGGGCCCGAGGCCACCACCCCGGGCCCGCGCCCTACGCAAACGCGCCGATGCCGGTCATCTTCTGGCCGAGGATGAGGGTGTGCATCTCGTCTGTGCCTTCGTAGGTGCGCACGGATTCGAGGTTGGCGGCGTGGCGGATGGGGGAGTAGTCGTGGGTCACGCCGTTGCCGCCGAGAATGGTGCGGGCTTCGCGGGCGATCTCGATGGCGGTGCGGGTGTTTTGGAGCTTGGCCACGGAGATCTGGGAAATGTCCAGGGTGCCGGCGTCTTTCTGGCGGCCGACGTGAAGGGCGAGGAGGTAGCCCTGGTTGAGGCCGACAGCCATGTCGACGAGCTTTTTCTGGGTGAGCTGGAAGCCGGCGAGCGGTTTGCCGAACTGGGTGCGCTCCTTGGCGTAGGCGAGGGCGCATTCGATGGAGTCACGGGCGGCGCCGAGGACGCCCCAGCCGATGCCGTAACGGGCCTCGTTAAGACACATGAACGGGGCTTTCAGGCCGAAGCGGCCGGAGAGGATCTTGTCTTCGCCGACAAGAGCGTCCTTCATGTAGATGTGCGCCTGGGTGGACACGCGCATGGACAGTTTCTTGTCGATCTGCTGGGGGTCGAAACCCGGGGTGTCCTTTTCCACGATGAAACCGGCAATGGTCTCGTCGCGGCCCTCGGGGATCCCGTCGAGGCCGGCGGCTTCGAGGTCGGCGGTGGACACTTTGGCCCAGATAATGGTCAGGTCGGCGTAGTGGGACAGGCCGATCCAGCGCTTCTCGCCGTTGAGGAGCCAGCCTTCGCCGGGCTTGTAGGTGGCGCGGGTGGTCATGGAGGCGGGGTCGGAACCGGCGGTGGGCTCGGTCAGGCCGAAGGCACCGAGGAGTTCGCCGACAGCCATTTTGGGCAGGTACTTCTTTTTCTGCTCCTCGGTGCCGTTGAGGTGGATTGAGGTCATGGCCAGCGAACCGAGGACGGAGAAGATGGTGCGCAGACCGGAGTCGGCTGCTTCGACCTCGAGCATGGCTAGGCCGTAGTCCACGGCGGAGCGGCCGGGGCAGCCGTAGCCGGACAGGTGTGCGCCGATCATGCCTTTTTCAGCGAAGCGGGGGATGAGTTCGAAGGGCACGTGGGCGTCTTCGTACCACTGGCCGACGTGGGGTTTGATTTCGCTTTCGACGAAGGAACGGATATCGTCGCGCCATTCGATTTCGTCGCGGGAAAGCAGGCTGTCGAAGTTGATGAGGTCGGTGGCGAGGGGAGCTGTGGAGGTCATGAGGAGGTTCCTTTCGGAGGTTGAAGAGGTGGAAGAGGTTATTTGGCGGGGGTCTGGGCGATCCACTCGAGGACGTCGCCGCGGTCTTCGTCGAGGCCGGGGGCGGCCTTGGTGTAGGTGATACCACCGGAGCTCATGTCGAGAGGGTTGGAGACGAAGGGGACGCGGTCGGTGCCGTCCTTGGTAGTGATTTCGACGACGGGCTCGAGTTCGAGGTCGTCGGCGAAGTCGATGGCTTCGCGCACGGACAGGATCGGCGCGATGGGAAGGCCCTTGGCGCGGAACAGGTCGATCCATTCGTCGGCGTTCTTCGCCGCGAGCAGTTCGGTCAGGATCGGGCGCAGCTTTTCGCGGTTGACATTGCGTTGCTCGTTGGTGGCAAAGCGGGGATCGTCGGCGAGGTCGGGGGAGCCGAGGCCGTCGACAAGCGTTGCGAACTGCTTGTTGTTGCCGACGCAGATGACGAGCTCGCGGTCCTTGGCGGAAAACGGGCCGTACGGGAAGATCGACGGGTGGTCGTTGCCCGTGCGGGTCATCTCGGCGTCGGAGGCGACGGCCGCGGACGTCATGTTGACCATGGATGACAGCGCCGCGGACAGCAGGTTGGTGCGGATGGTCTCCCCGCCGTCGCCGAAACGCTCGCGACGCAGCAGCGAGGCGAGGATGCCGACGGTGGTGTGGAGGCCGGTGAGCACGTCGATAAATGCATAACCTGCTTTTTGCGGCGGGCCGTCGGGCGAACCCGTCATGGACATGAACCCGCTGGATGCTTGAATGAGCATGTCGTAGCCCGGCAGCTGCGCCCCGGCACGCGAGCCGAAGCCCGTGATTTTCGCGTGGATGAGCTCCGGCCACCGCTTGGTCACGGTCTCTGGGTCGAGCCCGAATTTATCCAGGCTGCCGACGCGGAAATTGTCGATCAGCACGTCCGCCCGGTCGATGATCGCGTACGCCGTCTCCAGGTCGTCCGGGTCCTTCAAGTCGAGCTTGATGGAATTCTTGTTGCGGTTGATCGAGAGGTAGTACGTGCCCACATCGCCGCGCTTCGGCGGCACCCATCCGCGGGTGTCGTCGCCGTTCGGCCCCTCGACCTTGATCACGGTCGCGCCGAGATCAGCGAGCAGCATCGTCGCGTACGGCCCAGCGAGCACGCGCGAAAAATCCGCGACGACAATGCCTTTCAAAGGGCCGGCTTGTGGTTGCTGTAGTGCCATTTTCTTAAGGTCTCCTTCTTAATTTCGCTGTGCGCTTATCGACGACTCCAGGTCCTGTTCCAGCTCTCCCATGAACTCGTGGGGGTGACTGAATTTCTGCACCACAGATTCTTCCCGGCGGGCGTTCAAGTGGGCGTTCTCTCCGTCGGCCGGAGCGCTGGTGAGGGTGCGTTCCTGGGGTAGGCGATAGGTGAGGTCCTGCATGATCACTCCTTCAGGCGCGAATAGTATTTGTTGACAAAACAGTATGCAGTGAAGAAGGTGATCCGCGTCATGTACAGTGTGGCGAAATAGGGACGCACTGTTATACAGCACGGAGACTGCGCAATGTTTTCCTTCGCATTTTTCGCCGATAACCAGCACCTCGGCCTGACCGAGATCGTCGCGCCGCCGAAACCGTCTTTCACCGTCGTGCAGATCAACGAGCTGGAAACCCCGGGCTCTTTCATTCAGCCGAAATCATTCGTGCTCACCGTCGGCGCGGCATTCCGCGACAACCCTGATGGCCTGCGCGGACACATCGAGCATCTCGCACAGCAGGGGGCTGTGGCGGTCGGCTTTGGCATCAGTACCGTCTTCGGACGCATCCCCGATGCCGTCGTGGACGCCGCGCGGGAGAACAACGTGGGCCTGTTCGAGGTGTCGCGGCCCGTGCCGTTCGCCACGATCTTGAGTGCGGTCCACGAAGAGCAGCATCGTCGCACCACCGCGGAACAAGAAAAACGCGCCTACCTGCACCAGCAGCTACTCCAGGCCCAGGAGAAGCTCACGCAGACCGCCACCGCGGGCGATATCAAAGCCCTCACGCGCGACGCCGCCACCACCCTCGAGGCCCGCGTGACCATCAAAGACCCCAACGGCCTGCTGATCGCCGAGCAAGTCTCACGGGCGTTCAACGCCATGAAGAAAACCTATTCGAGCTCCTACCGCATCAGCTCGTCCGCCAACGCCGGGCGGCCGTACACCGTTGACGTCACCTCCACGCGCACGCTTACCGACGAAGACCGCTCCCTCATCCGCCACTACGCCGGCCTCGCAGCGACCCTCCTCTCCAGGCCCGCTCACCTGCGGCGGATTCATAATCAGCTCAATTCCTTCGCGCTGCGCATCCACCTCGGCATCACGGAAAAGGAGGAGATCTATTCCGGTGCAGTGGACACTCCCGTCGACCGGGAAGGCTTCACCCGGCCGATCGTCATCGCGGCGCAATCGCCCCGCGGAATGCAGACGGTGGTGGAGGGGCTGGACAGGGAGGCGTCGAAAAGCGATCGGCTCTTACATGTTCTCGATGTCGATGAAACGACCTTCCTGATGGTGGTGCGTCCTGATGTGACCGTGCGCGATGTGCTCGACGCCCTCGGTGAGCATCGCGACCGCGTGCGCATCGCCGCAGGTAGTCCGATGCTGCTTGCCCGTCTGACGCTGGACCACGTGAATCAGCTCGTCTCCCGAACGCGCACTCTGCGGCCCGGCGATGTGGCTCGCGCCAATGACTCGGGGCTGCCGTGGCTGCGCGATCCCACCGTCGCCCACGCGCTAGCGGCCAGACGCGAAGAGATTTTTGGCCGACTGATCAGCTTTGATGCCGCTCACGGGACAGATTATGAGACCACCCTCGCCGTGTTTCTTCGTCATGGTGCACGGCTGGGCGAGGCCGCCGAAGCTTTGGGTGTGCACCGCCATACCGTGCGTACCCGAATGGCCAAGATCGAGAAACTGTGCGAGATCGACCTAAATAACCCCGCCCACTTCAGCGAGGCCTACCTGGCCATGACTGCGTTTGAGGGCGGGGCGGAGTGAGGGGTGTGCTGAGGTGCTGGTGGATCTAGATTGATCGGTTGCCAGAGCAAGCGAAACTGACCTGGGGTTTTGTGGCCGGGGTTGGGGCTGCTTGGAATCTAGATCCACTAGATCCACGACTCCTTAGCCATGACTACCTCTACGCCCGCGCGCGACGGGCGAGCGTGTTGCCCACGGACTGGATGGCCTGGACGATGATGATCAGGAGCACCACCGTAGTGAGCATCGCGATCGAGTCGAACTGCTGGTAACCGTACGAGATAGCGAGGTCGCCGACGCCACCGCCGCCGATCGTGCCGGCCATCGCTGTGGCGGAGATCAGGCCGATCGTTGCCGTGGTGACGGCGAGAATGATGGACGATTTCGCCTCCGGCAGGAGGAAGTACCTAATCGTCTGGAAGAGGCTGGCACCCATGGAATCGGCAGCCTCGGTGATTCCGGGGTTGACCTCCAGAAGGGACTGCTCGATGAGGCGGGCGATGAACGGGGCAATGTACAAGGTCAGCGGGACGAGCGCCGCGGTGGTGCCGATGGCGGTTCCCGCGATCACGCGGGTGAACGGCGAAATAGCCACCAGCAGGATGATGAATGGCAGCGAACGGATGATGTTCACGACCACATTGAGAATGCCGTAGATGACCTTGTTGGGCTTCAAGCCGCCCGGCCGGGTGATCACGAAGGCAAGCGCCAGCGGGATGCCCAATAATGCGCCGAGGAACAGGGAAATGCCCACCATGTAGAGAGTCTCGCCGAAGGAATCGAGGTACATCTCCGGAGTGACGCGGGAGCCAGTGGTGTCGCGCCACCACGTGTTGAGCTGGTTCATGCTGTTACACCTCGCTGTTCTTCACCAGTGCGCGGGAGAGAGCCTCACGCGCGGTGGCATCGAGTTCGGGCGGGATTACGGTGTCCACGAATTTCTGGGTCAGTTCGTGCTGCGGGTCCGCGAAGACCTGTGCCACGGGGCCGGATTCCACAAGACGGCCCTCGGAGAGCACCGCCACATTGTCGGCCAGGCGGGCAATCACGTCGATCTGGTGGGTGATGATCAAAATCGTCACGCCGAGTTCTTCGTTGATATTGCGGAGCAGGTCGAGGATCTGGGAGGTGGTGATGGGGTCGAGGGCGGAGGTCGGCTCGTCGCAAAGCAGCATTGTGGGCTCCGTGACAAGGGCGCGGGCGATGCCCACGCGCTGACGCTGGCCGCCGGAGAGCTGCCGCGGCTTGTGCTCGGCGCGGTCGGTGAGTCCGACCAGCTCAAGCACTTCAGCGGTGCGGCGTTCGATCTCGCTCTTCGGCGTCTTGGTCAGCTTCAACGGCGTAGCAACGTTTTCGGCGACCGTTTTCGTCTCCAGGAGGTTGACGCTCTGGAAGACCATGGCGACTTTCCGGCGGAGCTCACGCAGCTCGGACGTGCTTAAGGAAGCCGGTTGCTGTCCGTGCACGGTGACTGCGCCGGAGCTCGGGGTCTCCAGCCCGTTGACCATCCGGATCAGCGTGGATTTGCCGGCACCCGAGGTGCCCACGACACCGGTGACACTGCCTTCGGGGACAGTGAAACTGATGTCGTCGAGGGCGGCGAAGGAACTATCCCGCGTCGGGAACACCTTGCCGACATGGTCGAATACGACAGCGTCAGTCATGGAAGTCAGTTCACTTACTTCAGAGAGTCGGGCAGGAACCAGTAGTCGTTCTCGTTCTGGGAGTCGAAGTACTCCTTGAACTCGTCAGAACGATAAGCCTCAGCGACAGCCTTCGCCCACGGAGCGTCTTTCTTGTCCTCGGTAGTGACCGCGACGAGGATCAGCTCAGGGCGCAGTTCTTCCTGGAAGAGCTGCAGGTTCGGGTCGAGCTTGGCGGAGTAGCTCATCGAGCCCGGGATGACTGCCCAGTCGAGGTCCGGGAGGGAGCGCGACAGGTTGGCGGAGTCCATCGGCTTGATTTCGAGGTTATGCGGGTTCTCGGCGATGTCCGATTCTGCGAGCAGCGCTTCGTCGGCGTCGTCGCGGAGGGTGATCCAGCCAGCGTCGACAAGCACGTGGAGTGCGCGCGACTTATTCGAACCGTCGAGCGGAACGCCGACCGTCTGGCCGTCAGCGACATCGTCCAGGGACTTGTGCTTCTCCGAGTACAGGCCCGCCGGGACGGTCGGGACTTCGGTGATGGAGGCGAGGTTGGCGCCCTTTTCCTCGTTGAACACGTTCATCCACGCGGTGTGCTGCTCGACGTTGAGGTCGGCGGAGCCTTCCGCGAGAGCCGTATCGGCCTGGGTGAGGTCGGTGAAGTTCTGAACGTCGACCGTGTAGCCCTCTTCCTCCAGAATGGGTGCAACACCGTCCTGGAAGAGTTCAGAGTACGGGCCCGGGGAGGTTGCGACGCGGATGGTCTTATCGTCGCCCGCATCGGTGCTTTCGCTAGAGCCGCATGCGGTGAGGCCAAGAACGAGGGAGCCAGCTGCCACGGCGGCCGCGATCTTCTTGAACATTCTGGGGTCCTTTCACGTTTCTAAAAGTGCTGTAGCCGAATGTTAATACTAAACCGTACGGTATGCCTAAACCAGACAGAGGGGTCTAGCTGAGTGCTGGCACGGACGCCCGCGTTGACGCGTATCCTGGACCGCATGACTCAGAAGACACAGACCATCACCTTCCATACCAACCACGGCGACATCGCCGTCGACCTGTTCGGCAACCACGCGCCGAAGACGGTCGAGGTCATCACCGGCCTGGCAAAGGGCACCCAGGAGTACTCCACGAAGAACGCGTCCGGCACCACCGAGGGCCCGTTCTACGATGGCGCGATCTTCCACCGCATCATCCCGGGCTTCATGATCCAGGGCGGCGACCCGACCGGCACCGGCACCGGCGGCCCGGGCTTCCAGTTCGCCGATGAGTTCCACCCGGAGCTCCAGTTCGACCGTCCGTACCTCCTGGCCATGGCCAATGCGGGCCCCGGCACCAACGGCTCCCAGTTCTTCATCACCGTTGCGCAGACCCCGCACCTGAACAACCGCCACACCATCTTCGGCGAGGTCACGGACGAGGCCTCCAAGAAGGTCGTCGACGAGATCGCGAACGTGCAAACCGGCCGCATGGACCGCCCGGTCGAGGACGTCGTGATCAACTCCGTCACCGTTTCCGACTAATTGAAGCGCGTCCTTTACGGCGCCCCCGCCACGGCGACCATTGCCTCGCTGTGCGTGGGGGCGTTCCTCGTTGCAGCGTTCCAAGCGCATTCGCTTATCGACGTCATCTGGTCCTCCCACGCCGGCACCTCCACCGTTTTGTGGGGCCCTTTTGTCGCAGGTGAGCCTCTCGGTCTGCTTCGTGCCCTGACCTCCGGGTTCATGCACTTGGACATCACCCACCTGACGGTCAATGTGCTCATGCTCGTCGCGGTCGGTGCGGCAGTGGAACGAGCCGTGGGCACGGGGCCGTTCGTGCTCGCGTACCTCGCTGGTGTTCTAGGCGGGTCCGCTGCCGTGTTGATCTTCGGCTTCGACCAGCCCACCGCCGGTGCCTCCGGCGCGCTGTATGCCCTGATGGCGCTGCTCGTCGCTGTCGCCGCCCGCAGTCACGCCGACCTGCGTGCCCCGCTCGTTCTGGTCGGCGGCAACTTGATTTTCACGCTGATCACGCCGAATGTGAGTCTCTGGGGCCACCTCGGTGGACTCATCGCGGGCGCTTTGATGGCGGCGCCACTGACCTCGGAGGACATGCGCGTCCGGTGGGGTGGGGCAGCAGGTGCGGTCGCAGTGGCGGCCGCCGCAGTTGCCGTGCCGGTGTTGTCCTAGCTCCGCCTACTCTTTCGACTTGTCGTAGCGAGCCGTGTCGACGATCTCCAGTGCCTCGTCCTGGGAGAGCCCCGAGTCGCGCAAGCTCATCATCTCCAGCGTCGACACATTGCCTGTCTCCCGGTTCGCAGCCGAGAGGAACAGTCCGTCCCACGGGTCGCCGTCGTCGTCGATGAACTCAAAATAGGCGATCTGGGCATCATCCGCGCCCTCCACCTCGACGTCTTCCACACCCCTCGGCTGAATCTCATTGTCTTGGGCGAAGAGATTTCCGTAGAGCGCAATCTGGTTGGTCGCGTCCGCCTCGGGAGCTTCTCCTGTATCGCGGGTCATGCGGATCTGCACGGCTGGATCCTCGCTCATCGCACCTACGACCCACCGATCTCTGATCACGTCGTCGTCCTTGTCGAGCTTCTCCCAGTCCTTCGGCACATCGATCGTCAGCGGACCGGAGCTGATCTCCATCGTCTCCCCACTCTCGCTGCTTGAGGAGCCAGATTCAGATTCATTGGTGTCCTTCTCGCCGAAGATGCCGCCGCAACCAGCGAGACTGAGCGGTGCCACCAGTGCGGCAGCGACGAGGACGGTCTTGAAGCGTGATGTCCGCGACGACGCGCGCCGATCGGTGTTCGTTGTGATCCAGGACATGGTGCGTCGGTTCATGTACCTCAGGCTACATCGGCGGTGCACCACACGATGGTGCCGAGACATGGTTAGGATACGGCTGAGATACAGCCGAAACCCATCTATTCGTCCTCGAGAGCAAGCTCGAAAACGAGGCCGCTGCAGAGCACGCGGGCGTTCGCGGTGCCGTTCCACTGAGGGGAGAAGCCGACTTCTTTCAGAGCGCTGACGAGCGCTTCGCCGATCGCCGCGTCCTCATCCGAGCCCGGGTTGTCCATGGAGCTGAATCCGAAGTTCAGCTCGCCACTGTGAATGAGACCGTCCACGTCCTGGGTCGTGCAGTAGGCGTAACCGCGGTGGCCGGCATCTGTGGCCTTGTCTGCGCCTTCTTCAGCGGCCTCGCCTTTGTCCCAGCCCTCGTCGAAGGAGAAGGAGAGGTCGCGCTGGGAGAGCGCGTCACGGAGGGCGTCGATACGCTGGGCGTCTTCGGAGGGGCCGGTGATGAGGCGGGCGTATTCAGCGCGGACTTCCTCGATCAAGGCGGGAAGGTCTGTGTCGCTGATGTCGTCATCCATGTCATCTTCGTACGCCGCGGTGATTTCATGGACGCTCCAGCCGTGGCAGAGCTTGAGGGAAATGTCGTTAGGAAGTTCTTGCGGTTCGTAGAGGTTGAAGGATGGTGGGAATGTACTGGTCAGCATTGCGTGTGAAGCCATGCCCCGAAGTATATGTGCGAAAGTGTGGGATTAGCGCGGAGAAGTTATCCACAGGGTGTGGATGAACCTGTGCATAAGTCACTTCTGTCCCACTTTGCACAATCTGTGGATAAGTTGAATTCACGTATCTGAACTGGTGTTTTCACAAATCTTCGCTGGTGTTGTGCACAGGTCTGTGGAAAAGCTCCTGTAGGTTTCCGGCTGGGGATAGTTGGGGATAAGTCCGTGAACAACACGCCGCGATATCCACACGTTCCACAAAGCGCAGGGCAGCCGTGCATGAAAAAACCGGCGCCCGCCTCAATGCGGTGCGCCGGTTAGTTGGGGTGGGTGGTTTAACGCCAACCCATGGTCATCAGCAGGCCGATGACCAAGCCGCCGAAGCCGATGGCGTAGTTCCACGGGCCGAGCTCGTTCATGAACGGGATCTGGTTGCCGGCGAGGTAGTTGACCACGAGCCACAGCAGGCCGATGATCATGAAGCCGAACATCAGGATCTTGTACCAAATCGGGGTGCCGCCGGTATTGATCTTCACTGGGGTGCGGTTGACACCGGTGGAAGTGGTGGTCGACGGGGTGCTGACTGTGTCCTTAGTGACCTTTGCCTTCGGCATGATGCACGTCCTTCATCGTGTGCTCCTCCGCGCGCGAAGTGGAGACCCCCAGTGGGGCGGCGCAGGGTGGAGAGGTATATCTACGGGTTTCTTCTGTGCGGTGATTTTACCAGCAGGCTCGCACTGGACCTAGATGGAACCTGCTGGGTGGCGGTCGGCGCTAGGGGTTGGGGAGAATGCTCTCCACGCCGTCGCGCAGCGCGTTCTTCCAGATATCGACGGTGATGTCCGCGTCCTTGCGGACCTCGGCGCCTTCGGCGGGTCGTTGGCCCGCGATGAGGCCGTGGTCGTTGAGATCCGGGGTGTCCACCGAATGCTCCGTTTTCAGATTTCCGGTCCAACCCTCCTTGCGCAGGGTCGCTTCAGCCTGTTCCGGGGACTGGCGCACGAGCTTCGGCATCTTGAACAGCATTCCGTTGGAGGTGCGCAGCTCAATCGTGGTCCCGCGGTCCACCTCTTCGCCCTTACCGGCGACAGCGAGGACCTCGTCCTTCGGCTTCAGGGAATCCACCTCGACAGTCGTGGACTCCAGGCCCAGAGACGACAGGACAGACTCCGCCTGAGCGAGGTTCATGCCCTCCAGGGACGGCACCTTGACCTTTTCGCGGCCGTCGGAGACGGTCACGCTCACCTTCGACCCCTTCGACAACTGGGATCCGGCAGCCGGCTGCTGCGACATGATCACGCCCTCGGGGACGGTGTCGGAGTGCTCGCGGGCGATGTCGTCGTTAAGCTTGAGCCCTGCTTTTTCGAGCTCGGCCGCTGCGTCCTGCGGGCTCATGTCCGTGAGGTCCGGCACGTCCGTGATCTCGCGGCCCGAAGAAACGGTCACCGTGATCGGCGTGCCCTTCTGCAGCTGCGAACCCTCCGTCGGGTTCGTGCTGAGCACCTCGCCGCGCGGGACCTCCGGATGCGGCGATTCATTCACCGAGACCTGCAGCCCAAGCTTCTCCAGCTCCTGGACAGCCTCCTCGCGCTTCTTGCCCACGACCTTCGGCACGAAGACCATGTCCTTGGCCGCCTCCTGAGCGTGGTCGTTGCGCACCTTGTTGAACGCGAATGCGCCGCCGCCGAGCAACATGACCGCCGCCATTAAAATGGCGAGAATCTTCATGCCCGTGTTGCCCGTCTTCTGCGTCTCGCGCCGGTGCTGCTCATAACGGCTCTGCTCGGCGACAGGCTCCGGCTCGTCCTCGAGTTCCGCCTCCGCCAGATGATTGCGTCCGGCTTCCGTGACCGCGCCACGCTCGAGGCGCTCCAAGTCGTCCGCCATCTCCAGAGCCGACTGGTAGCGGTCCTCCGGGTGCTTCGCCATCGCCGTGAGAATCACTGCGTCGACATTGACGGCCTCAGATTCCGTCAAATCCTCGATTCGCGCGCTCGGCGGCTCCGGATCCTCCTGGACATGCTGGTACGCCACAGCGAAAGGCGTTTCGCCCTCGAACGGCGGGGTGCCCGTGACCGCCTCGTACATCACGCAGCCCAGCGCGTAGAGGTCGCTGCGGGCGTCGGCGTTCTTGCCGCGGGCCTGCTCCGGCGAGAGATACTGCGCCGTGCCGATCACTGCGGACGTCTGCGTCATCGCCGCCGTCGAATCATCCAGCGCACGCGCGATACCGAAATCCATCACCTTCACCTCGCCGGTGCTGGTGACCATGATGTTCGCCGGCTTCACGTCGCGGTGAATGATCCCGGAATCGTGGCTGGCCTGCAACGCCAGCGTCACCGGGAACAGCATCGCCGCCGCTTCCTCCGGGCGCAACGGTCCGTCCTCGCGCACGATCGCGCGCAAATCACGGCCCTTGATGTGCTCCATCACGATGTACGGGATGGAAATGCCCTCCACGACCGTCTCACCCGTGTCGTAGACCGCGACGATATTCGGGTGGTTCAGGCGCGCAGAATTCTGGGCCTCCTTGCGGAAGCGCTGGCGGAAATTCTCGTCGCGGGCCATGTCGATCTTGAGCATTTTGATCGCTACTTCACGGCCTAAAAGGGTGTCCGTGGCCACGTAGACGTCGGACATGCCGCCGGTACCGATGGAGTTACCGAGCTGGTAACGGTCGCCGATGAGAGTCATGTGTCGATTGTCCTTTGTGGTTTACGGATTAGGCAGTCCCGGGATCTCCAGGCTGGGAATTGGGTTGCCGTCAGCCGGCGGCTCCGGCTGCGTGGCGGGCGGTTCCGGCGGCTGCTGCGTCGGGCGGGACGGCTGGGAGGGCTGGCGGGACGGCCGGTTGCTCGGTTCCGTCGGGTCCTCGCTCGGCCGTTCGGTTTCCGGCGAATTGTACAGGGTCGACGGCGACGACTTGGTCGGGCGCTCGCGAGACGTCGTCGTTTCTTCCGCGGTGCGGGTCTCGGTCACCGTTTCTGTCGGGGCGGAGGACTCGGTTTCGGGCGCCGTGGTGCTGGTCGCCGGGGTTGTGGGCTCTTCGCTGCCGCCGGTCAGATCATTGAAGAAACCGGAGGTGTAAGCCCACACCGCCGCGGCGGCGAGAAGCAAGACTAGAAGGGCGACGAGGAGACCTGTGCCGAAGGCGCCGCTGCCGGACTTCTCTTTCTTGGGCGCGGGCGCTGTCTGCTGGGGGCGCTGCGCCGGGCGCGCCGCGATGGGAGACTCCTGCAGCGGGGTTTCCGGGTGCAGGGTGGTCGCCTCGGTGACGGCGGCGAGCTGCGCGGTGGATTCCTGCGGGGACGGCTCGACGGGCACGGCGCGCTTGGTCGTGGTGGTGACCGGGCGCTTGCCGTCGCGGGCGTCGGCAATGGCGTGCTGGAATTCTGCGCCGTTGTTAAAGCGGGTGTTCGGATCCTTGCGCAGGGCGATGCCGATGAGCTCGCGCGTCGGGGCGGAGATCGTGGTGGACATCGGCGGCACTTCGCTGGAGACGTGCGCAAGTGCGACGGACACGGAGGAATCGCCGGTGAAGGGGCGCTGGCCGGTGAGCAGCTCGTAGCCGACGACAGCCAGGGAGTACACGTCGGAAGCGGAGGAGACCTCGAGTCCCTGCGCCTGTTCCGGGGAGACGTACTGCGCGGTGCCCACGACCATGCCGGTGCGGGTCAGCGGGACGGCGGCGGCAGCCTTGGCGATGCCGAAGTCGGTGATCTTCACCTTGCCGTTCTGGGTGATCATGAGGTTGCCTGGCTTGATGTCGCGGTGCACCAGACCCAGCTGGTGGATCACGGCGAGGCCGTGGGCGGCCTGCTCGAGAACGTCGAGGGCCATTGCTTCGTCGAGCTTGCCTTCGCGGGCGATGAGGTCTGCCAGGGATTCGCCGCGGATGTATTCCATGACGATGAAGCAGACGTTGAAGCCTTCGCGGGAGGGGACCTCGCGGTAGTCGTAGGTGGCTACGACATTGGAGGAGTGGATGCCCTTCGCGGCGTTGGCTTCGTTGCGGAAGCGGGTGAGGAACTCTTCGGTGCCGGCGAATTCGGGGCGGAGCACCTTGACAGCGACTTCGCGGTCGTTGGCGGTGTCGTCGGCGAGCCAGACGGTGGACATGCCACCGTGGCCGATGATCCACTGGAGTTCGTAGTCGGGGCCGATGAGCTCCTGGAGTTCAGCGCGGTTGTCGGTGTGCATTACTCAGCGCCTCCTGCGGTTTTCTCGTCCTGCTTGTCGTCTTTCGGGGCTGGGGCTGTGGTGAGGATGGTGCGGCCGATGGGGGCCGAGACCTGCCCGCCGGTGGCGCCTTCGCCGTGCCCGCCGCCATCTTTGACCACGACGGCCACGGCGACGTCCTTATCGGGGTCGAACGCGACGTACCAGGCGTGCGGGGGAAGGTTCTCGCCGTGCTCGGCGGTGCCGGTCTTGGAGGCCAAGCTGTTGCCGTTGTAGCCGTAGGTGTTGCGCTCCGACTTGAACATCAGCTCGGTGATGGTCTCGGCTTCTTCCTTGCTCAGCGCTTCCGCGGCCTGGCGGGGGCGGATCTCCCGGACGGTCTTCATCTCGGGGTTGACCACGCGGGAGACCACGTGTGGCTCCATGCGGCGGCCTTCGTTGGCGACGGTGGCAGCCATGACGGCGGCCTGCAGTGCGGTCATGGTGACATCGCGCTGGCCGATGGAGGACATGCCCACGGCAGCGAGGTCCTCGAGGTCGCCGAGGGAGCCAGCGGCATTGGGCAGGCCGAGGTCGTAGTTTTCGCCGATGCCGAAGGCGGTGGAGGCCTCGCGGAGCGGACCGTCGCCGAGTTCGGTGGCCATCTGCACGAAGGCGGTATTGCACGACAGTGCGAAGGCGTTGGCCAGCGTGGTCGTGGACCCGCCACAGGGGCGGCCGCCGTAGTTGGTCAGCTGCACTTCGGTGCCGGGCAGGGTGATGGCGGCTTCGCCGGTGAGCTTCGAGTCAGGGGTGTAGCCGTTTTTCAGGCCGGCGGCGGTGGTGATGATTTTGAAGATCGAGCCGGGCGGCAGTTGGTCCTGGGTGGCGTGGTTGAGGAGGGGCTGGTCGGGGGCGTCGTTAAGCTGCTCCCATGTTTTTTCGGCGGTCTCCTCGTTGACGACGGAATTCGGGTCGTACGACGGGTTGGAGGCCATCGCAAGGACTTCGCCTGTCGACGGACGCAGCGCCACCACCGCGCCCTTGTATCCGTTTTTCTCCAGCTGGTCGTAGGCCGCAGCCTGGGTCTTCGGGTCCAAGGTCAGCTCGACGGAATCACCGACGCGGCCGTCCTGGCTGGTGCGCAAGAAACGGTTGCCCTTCGCGCTGGTTTCGCCGTTGAGATCGGCGTTGAAGCCGGATTCGATGCCGGCGGCGCCGTAGCGGTCCGACAGGTAGCCGACGACCGGCGCGAAGGAATACGGCATATTCGGGTAGCTCCGCGTAAAGAAGCCGTCGCCGGCCGGCGTGGACTCGGCGAGGATCTGGCCGCCGGCGTTGATCTGGCCGCGCTCGACCTTCTTGGCTTCGATGAAGTTGCGGGAGTTGAGCGGGTTGCGCGCGTATTCCTCCTCGTGGAAGCCCTGCACCCAGGTGAGATTCGCGAGCAGCAGGACAGTGAGGAGGATGGAGCCGAAAGCGCCCCAGCGTATCGACGTATTCATCTAGCGCACCCCCACAAGTTCAGGTTGGCCAGTGTTTTCGGTGTCCTCCACTGGCCGGTTGGCGTTGTTGGAGATGCGCAGCAGCAAGCCGAGCAGGATGTAGTTCGCCATGATGGCGGAACCGCCGGCGGACATGAACGGCGTGGTCAGACCCGTCATCGGCAGCATCGCGGAGACGCCGCCGGCAACCACGAAGATCTGCACGGCGAGTGTCAGTGACAGCCCCGAGGCGACGAGTTTGCCGTAGGTGTCGCGCACAGCGAGCGCGGTGCGGAAGCCGCGGCTGATGATGATGGCGAAGATGATGAGCACCGCCGTCAACCCGACGAGACCGAGCTCCTCGCCGATGGCGGCGAGAATGTAGTCGGCGTGGGCGACGGGCACCATCTCCGGGTGGCCGAAGCCCAGGCCGGTGCCGGTCACGCCACCCCAGCTCAGACCGAACAGGGCCTGGGAGGGCTGGTAGCCGGTGGTGTCGTAGTTGGCCAGCGGGTCGAGGAAGTTCGCGACGCGGTCCTGGATCTTCGAGGAGACGTTGTACACGGCGAAGCCACCGACAGCGACGAGTCCGAGGCCGATGACGAGCCAGCTGACGCGCCCGGTGGCGAAGTAGACCATGCCGAGGACGGTGGCGAACAGTAGCAGCGCCGGGCCGAAGTCGTTGGAGACACCCATGATGACGATGGCGATGGCCCACACCATCAGGATCGGCGCGAGGTCGCGCAGGCGGGGGAACGTCAAGCCGAGGAAGCGGTAACCGGCAACGGTGAAGAGGGAACGCTTCTGCGCCAACAGCTGCGCGAAGAAGAGCAGCAGGAGGATCTTGGAGAATTCGCCGGGCTGGATGGAAAACGGCCCGAGCCAGATCCAGATGCGGGCCTCAGCGTCCGGCGGCTGCGGCCACACGAGCGGCAGGGCGAGAAGCACCAGCCCGAGGAGTCCGAGCAGGTAGGAGTAGCGGGTGAGCTGCCGGTGGTCGCGCACGATAAGCAGCGTGGCCACGAGGAATAGGATGCCCACCAGCGACCACATCATCTGGCGCGGGGCCAGCCCGAAATCGGTCGAGAGATCGAGGCGGTAGATAATCACCAACCCGAGCGCGTTCAGGGTCGCGGCCAGCGGCAACAGGACTTGGTCGGCGTGCGGCGCGGCGTAGCACATGGCCACGTGCGCGATCGCATAAACGCCGATGAAGCCGCCGACGAGCCACAGCATGTCGACGGTCAAAGCGTTGCCCTGCGACAGTTCCAGCCCGACGAGCATGAGTAGCAAGAGGGCGGCAGAGAGCACCAAGAGGAAGAGTTCGCGGCCGCGAGAGAATAGCTGGCGCATTTACTTCACCTCCCGGCAGGTGCCGCCATCGGGGGCGTCGACGCAGGTGGGCAGGGCTTCGTCGGCAAGCGAATTGAGCTGGTCCGTGATGTCCGCGTACGACCCGCTGCCGAGATTGTCCACGCGGCTTCGCGTGGATTCAGGCAGGTCAGACAGCGCGAATGCTTTGCAGTCGTCCGGCACGTCGTTAGTGTCGACGAGACGGATCTGATTATCGTCGTTGATGCACACCTGCTGGACGGGTTCGTGCATGTCACGGCCGAAAACAGCGGTATTCATGCCTTGCTCGATGACGAATTCATCGCGGTCGTTGACAGCCACGAAATACGTGTCGCTGCGCGCGGAATCGAACCACCACAGCCCGCCGAGCCCAACGAGCGCGACCGCGAGAACGCCGATCACCCACGGCCACACAGAGCGTGCGCGGCCTCGGTGATCCTCCTCATCGTCGGATGCGGGTTCCTCTTTTTTGCTTATCGACGACTCCCCCTTGTCCCTTTTCGCCCCCACCAGCTTCGCGGCGCGACCCGCGGCGGTGTCCGGGTGCGTCGGCTCTTCGCCAGTGATCAGGGCACCCGCCATGACGGGGGCGGTGGGCAACTCCGGGCCGTCTGCATCGTCCGTGTCGACGACATCGGCCACGACCAATGTGACATTGTCCGGGCCGCCGGAACGCAGCGCCAGTTCGATGAGTCGTGTGACTGCTTCTTCCGGGGTGCCTTCGGCCAGCATGGACTCCATCGTGGAGTGGGTGACGGGGTCGGACAGTCCGTCGGAGCAGAGCATGAAACGGTCGCCCGCCTTGACCGGCAGCAATTCCAGATGCGGCTCGACCGGGCGGCCTGTGTACGCCTTGAGAATGAGGGATTTCTGCGGGTGGGAGGACACGTCCTCCGGCTTCAGCTTTCCTTCGTTGACCAGGGACTGGACAAAAGTGTCGTCTTCGGTGATCTGGCTGAGCTCGCCGTCGCGCAGGCGGTAGCCGCGGGAGTCACCGACGTGAATGAGCCCCATGTTCTCGCCGTCGAACATCAGCGCGGTGAGAGTGGTGCCCATGCCGTTTTGCTCCGGGTTCTCCTCGATGGAGGCGGAGATCGCGGCGTTTGCGTCTTCGGCAGCCGCGCCGAGCAGCGCCAATGTGTCGGCGTCTTCCGGGTCGCGGTCGAGGTGTTGCATGTGCTCGACCATGAGTTGCGAGGCGACTTCACCGGCGGCGTGGCCGCCCATGCCGTCAGCGAGCAACAGCAGGTGAGGGCCGGCGTACGCCGAGTCCTCGTTATTATCGCGAACCAGCCCACGGTCGGAGGCGGTGTGGAAGTTGAGCTTCAGGTTCGTCATGGCATCAACCTCACAATCGTGCGCCCCATTTTGATGTCGGTACCCACCTGGACGCGCTCAGGTTGGTCGATGCGGATCCCGCCGACAAACGTGCCGTTACGAGAATCCAAGTCTTCCACGAACCAGTCCGAACCACGCCGGAACAAGCGGGCGTGGCGCGAAGAAGCGAAATCGTCTCCCAGGACGAAATCGTTGTCGTCGGCGCGGCCCAGCGACAAGTCTTCCACCGTGGAGATATTCATGTGGGAGCCACGCAGCGGGCCTTCCACCACGACGACCTCCTGAGCTTTTTCGCGGCGCGTCGACGCAGGTGCCGGCGCCACACTCGCAGTCCGGCGCTGCGCCACCTCAGCTGATCTGATGTCGCGGCGCTGCACAGCCAGAACCACGAAGATGAACAGCCACAGAAGAATAAGGAGGCCGAATCGGGCCCCGAGCATCAATGCAGAATCCATGGGTCAGATAGCCACCTTACTGCGCACCCGCGCCGTCGGGGCCAGGGTAAGGGCGAGTGCCCGCGATGCGCACCTCGATATTCGAGTGACCCACCGTGATCACGTCCCCGTCCGCGAGTTCCCAGTTGTCCACCGGCTGATCATTGACCGTCGTGCCGTTCGTGGACTGCAGGTCCACCAGAAACGCCGCAGTGCCGTCCCAGATGATCTCCGCGTGCTGGCGGGACACTCCCGTGTCCGGCAGGCGGAAATCACAGTCGTTGGAGCGGCCCAGAATATTGGACCCTTCGTGCACCGGGTACGTGCGCGACGACCCGTCCAACAGGAGCAGACTCACAGCGGGGCCGTTAGGTGCGGCCATCGCGGGGGGCTGGTTCATGGCGTGTGCCTCCTGGGCGTGTGGGGAACGGTCGGACAAAATCGCGTCGAACCCGCTCTCGACATCCGGCTCCTCGTCCACGTACGACGACACGCGCAGCTGCCCGGTCCGCAGACCGGATTCCTCCGCCACGCGCACGACAACGGGGCCGTACAAGCCGATGTTCTGATTGCGGATGAAACGGGTGAGCTGCCCCGCGAGATTGGTGGGCAGGTCCGGGTCCTGCGACAAGTTTTCCAAGTCCTTGCTGGACACGCCGATCGCGAACACATTCGGCGTGATCGTCTCGTCGTACTCGTTATTGAACAGCCCGTCGTGCATCTCCTGCTTCAACAGCTCCTCCAGCTCCGCCGGAACAACGCGTCCACCGAAGACAGCGGCGAAGCCGTTATCCAGCCCGCGCTGCAGCGAACTGTCGACTTTAGCCAACCGGTCCATCAGTCCCATCTGCCCACACCTCCTCTCAAGCGTGCACTCCCAGCAGTAATGTTTCGACAGATAGTATAGGGTTCCTGGTTCCCACAACATAGCTGTAAAGCCGAAAACTGCCGTCTGCCAGTGAATTTGGAGGATTTGGGAGGGTGCGTGCTATGTTTACTTAGTCGCCCGCCCGGGTGGCGGAATTGGCAGACGCGCTGGCTTCAGGTGCCAGTGTTCGCAAGAACGTGGGGGTTCAAGTCCCCCCCCGGGCACGAACGCAAGGCCCGTCGATAAGCAAAATGCTCTTATCGGCGGGCCTTTCGCTTTACACTGGCGCGCATGCCGACAACTCCTATCCCCGGATACCTGGGCGCCATCCTCGACGAAGTCCGCGACATCACCGACGGTGAGAACGCCGACTACATCGAGACGCTGCGCACCGCCGACCCCGACAAGCTCGCGCTCGCGCTGTGCACACGCAGCGGCAACCTCTATTCCGTAGGGGACGACGAGTACGAATTCTCCATCCAGTCCATCTCCAAGCCGTTCGTGTACGCGATCGCGCTCGACCAAGGAGGGGTGGACAACGTTCACAGCGTCGTGGGCATGGAGCCGTCCGGCGAGGCCTTCAACGAGCTTTCGCTTGACGACGACACCAAGCGCCCCACCAACCCCATGATCAACGCCGGGGCCATCGCCGTGAACCAACTCGTCGCCGGCACCGACGCCCTAGTAGAAGAGCGCTCCGCCATGGTCTTGGATGTCTTTTCCAAGCTGGCGGGGCGCCCTTTGCGTTTCGACGAAGAGATCATCACCGCCGAACTCGACACCGCCGACCGCAATATGGCGCTCGCGCACATGCTC
Organism: Corynebacterium sp. p3-SID1194; assembly: GCF_025144155.1. Classification (NCBI taxonomy): domain Bacteria; kingdom Bacillati; phylum Actinomycetota; class Actinomycetes; order Mycobacteriales; family Corynebacteriaceae; genus Corynebacterium; species Corynebacterium sp. p3-SID1194. The sequence goes on along the minus strand of NZ_JALXWY010000020.1, from coordinate 2,598 downwards.
CGCGTCTACGGCATCATCGAGGACGACGTCGACGACGCAGTGACCAGCTACATCCGGCAGTGCTCCATCATGGTCACCGTGAAAGACTTGGCTGTCATGGCTGCGACCCTCGCCAACGGCGGCGTTCAGCCCGTCACCGGCGAGAAAGTCCTCAGCTCCGAAGCCTGCCGTCTCACCCAGTCCGTCATGGCGTCTGCCGGCATGTACGACGGCTCCGGCAAATGGATGTCCACCGTCGGCATCCCCGCGAAATCCGGTGTGGCCGGCGGCCTCATCGGTACTCTGCCCGGCCAGCTCGGTGCTGCGTCCCTGTCCCCGCGCCTGAACGAGAAGGGCAATTCCGTCCGCGGCGTGGAGATCTTCCGCCGCCTCTCCAAGTCCCTCGGCCTGCACATGATGGGTTCGCATTACTACTCCGCGCCGGGCATCCGGTCGGTGCGCCGCGAGGGTGACACCCACGTCGCGGAACTCCAGGGGATGATCAACTTCACCGCCGCCGAGCAGATCCTCCACGAGCTGGTGGAGCGCGACCTCGTCGGCGACGAGCTCGTCCTCGATTTCTCCCACGTGACGTCGTTCAACTTGGCCGGCCGCCGCATCATCAAGGAAGGTCTGCGCCAATTCCGCGAGGACGGCTTCGACGTAGCTGTCTACGACCCCGACAACGCCATGCCGGACTACGAGTTTTCCGACGGCACCACTGTCGAATCCATCCATGATTTCACCGACTCCTTCACGGTTTCCGCTTCCCGCAAGGACGCCTTCAGCGTCGTGTCCCAGCCCAAGGACTGGTGGCAGGACGATGATGCCGGCGAGTTCACCGTCGACCAAGACGACGAAGCCCAGCGCGTTGTTCTCCACAGCGAGCCCACCGGTGAGGATTTCATCTTCGACTTCGACGAAGACGAGAACGGCAGCACCCGCGTCCACCTCACCCACCGCGGCCTGCGCCCCAATTTCGAGGAAGCCGCCGAACGGTGGCACGAACGTATCCGCCAGCGCCTCGAACCGCTGATCAACCGGGGAGACTAGCTGCCAACGCGACCGGCAGCCGCCGCCGTGCGCCCTGTTCAACCTTGGCGAGAACACTAACATCGGGTTGGAACACGTCGACGCCGTTACAGGCAGGAGGAATCATGCTGGACAGCACGATCTGGTGGCATATCTACCCACTCGGCGCCACGGGTGCCCCGATCCGGGACCGCGACAGCGACAATGCCAATCGCGCCGAAGATGCCGCACCGCGCCTCCGCCAGCTCGAACCTTGGCTCGATTACCTCATCGAACTCGGCTGCGACGGTCTGCTGCTCGGCCCCATTTTCGAGTCCGTCGCGCACGGCTACGACACGCTCGACCACTACCGCATCGACGCGCGCTTGGGCTCCAACGAGGACTTCGACTGGCTCATGGACGCCTGCAGGCAGCGCGGCATCAAGGTGATGCTCGACGGCGTGTTCAATCATGTGGCGGTGACCCACGCGGCCGTCGATAAGGGCCTTGCTGGAAGCACGAACTGGGAGGGGCACGACGAGCTGGCCACGCTCCACCACGACGACGAACGCGTGCGCGACATGGTCGTCGACATCATGAAATTCTGGCTCGCGCGCGGCATCGCCGGCTGGCGCCTCGACGTCGCGTATTCCGTCCCGCCCGAATTCTGGTCCGACGTGCTCGCCCGCGTCCGCGCGGACTACCCCGACGCGCTTTTCCTCGGCGAAGTCATCCACGGCGACTACGTCCAGATCGCGGGCGACGGCACGCTCGACGCCGTCACCCAGTACGAACTGTGGAAAGCCATCTGGAGTTCGCTTCACGACGCCAACTTCTGGGAACTCGACCACGCCCTTACCCGCCACCGCGACGTCTCCCGTGAGCTGCTCACCAACACCTTCATCGGCAACCACGACGTCGACCGCATCGCCAGCAAAGTCGGCCAGGACAAAGAAATCCTCGCCTTAGGGATCCTCATGACCCTGCCCGGCATGCCCAGCATCTACTACGGCGACGAGCAAGGATTCGAAGGCACGCGCGGCGAAGGCTTCAGCGCCGACGACGCCGTCCGCCCAGCCCTGCCCGCGACCCCCGGTGAGCTTGCCGACCTCGGCGCCTGGATCTTCCGCGAACACCAGGCACTCATCGGTCTCCGCCGCCGCAACCCGTGGCTCACCCGCGCTGACATCGAGGTCCTCGACAAAACCAACGAGACCATCAGCTACCGCGTCTTTACCGACAACGAGCAATTGCTTATCGACGCCTGGCTCGCCCCCGCCCCCGGCATCCGCATCCGCTCCGCGGATCCCGTCGCCGAGACCATCGAGACCGTCTACGAGTGGACCCCCTAAACCCGCTGCTCAAACCCGATCGACTAGGCCGCGCCTGCCCCGCTTTCCCGGGTTTTGCCCGTTTTTCACCCCTTGTGGCCTGCCCGTTTAGGCGATGTCTACTGAAGTAGACATCGTTTCGTAGACGATGGGTTGCGCGGCGTTTAACGTTTGTGCCGTGAACGATTTTGACGCGTTTCTAACAACACTCGGCAGTCCGATGGACATCCTGGCCGGTTTCGACCGCCAGGCTGCTCAGGCTGCCGGCGTCAAACCG